>CANDBZ010000016.1 GCA_947383095.1 uncultured Clostridia bacterium
ACTTCGTACTCATATTCGCTCAAAATTTTATCCTCCAAATAATTAGTAGTTATTTATAAACATTTTACAAAATTCATCCAAACAAATTTATAATCTCTATGATTTTTTGTACAACCTCATATACATTGTTCTCACTCAATTCAAATCTGTCGAGTTCGTCCAATTTACGCATATAAGCATTAAAATCCTCGTCCGCGTCAGAAGATGAAGCATGATATTTCTGCCTGTTTACAAAATATGATTTAATATAATTTATATGGATTTCACTATTCGTGATTTTATGCAAAATTCTTCTAGCGGTACCATGCGTACAACCTACGGGAAGAATCAACGCTCCGTTTTTTTGCGCCAATTCAACTTCCCTGAACATTCCGTCCGCGATCATATTTTCATCCATAAAATTTGACGGTTTATTGCCGAACACAAATATTGCGATATTAGCGTTTGCGCACAATATCTGACGGTTGATAATTTTGCAATGCTCCAAATTTGTATTGTCAAATCCATTAACCACATTTGAATCGCAACCTTCGCCGTCGTTCCTAGGGAATGCAAAAGATTGAAACCTGTCCATATACTCGCCCGTAGAAAGGCCTAGATTTCCGCACCCCTCAAATATTCCGTAAATCAACGGAGGACCTACCATTTTCCCATAACCTGTAAGCACATTATAGTTGTTTTCAATAAGCGCTTTACCAAGCTCTCGCATAAAGCTGTTCGTCAAATATGCAAACGGTCCTTTCAAATCTTGACTGCCGGACACTAGAACGTTTTTTCTGTTATAGCCTTTTACCTGCTTCAAATTGGTCAACGGAAATGAATTTTCATCGTCAAACACTTTTTTTAGTACCAGAATGACGGATTTCATTGCAAAAATTTGCCGCATCAATGTGTTTTTTCCCTTATTACCGTCGCCTAGATCGCTGATACCTTTTATCAACAACCAATCATACACCCTGTTAAAGGTGCTTGCCGAAGCCACGCCAACGCCTTCCATTTCCAAAGCTTTGGCTTCTTTAAATTTGGTTTTTAAATACTGACGATAAGACTGATTGTCCAGCAATTTTTCACCGGAAATATAATTGCCCGTAAATACCATCGGAAATCGATTTCCGTCAATCATACTGCTCCAAGTAAACGACTTAATTTCTCTGTATTTCGGGCAATTATTTTTGCAGTCCGGATTTTCTGATTCTAAATCAATGTTCTCCGCGCTCATTTGTTTTGTTATCGAGCGCTTTAAATAAGCATTGAACGCTAACGTATTTGCGCTGCAAAATAAGTTATAAAGTCTGGGCGACCGAAATTCCGGATATCTTCCTATAACCTCAACGGGGGCGATCTTTTCCGATTCATAGCCTATGACCTTGTTGGCTATCACGACATCTCCTATCTTGATATCGTCGGCTAGACCCGCCGCAATTCCGGGCATTATAATATACCTGGGTCTGAAAATTTGAATTGCTCTGTTAATGATATTGATGACGCTGTTGGTGTTCATACTGCCCATATCGGAGGTCTTTGCCAAAACAATATTATATTTGAAAAACCTGCCTATAAAAAAATGCTGCATGCACTCTTCTTCGATATAATCGAGCACAACGTCAAAATTCTGCAACGGTCTCATTGCGCGCTGCATTTCGTTCATTTCGATTTCGTTGTGTACTATAAATAAAAAGTTTATGTAAGGCTCTAATTCTTCAACTTTTTTTGCACCTATAGTGACAATCTCATAATTCAGTTTTTCAAATAAATAATCCATATTCTTTCACAAATCCCTTGAAATTACTTAAATTATATAACACAATCGATCGGTTTTCAATAGTTATTATCGATTTTTGACGATTTTTAAATATTTTTTTATTATTAAAAAAATTATTTTATCATCGTTGCATAAAAAACGCCCCGTTCATATCGAACGGGGCGTAAAGTGACGAATCGTTATTACCATTTATTCTCCACGTACTCGCAGAATGCGTACATGTCTTTTATCTGCAAAACCGTGCCGTCGTCAAGAGTAGCGGTACCGTTCCAGAGGCCATGCACTTGATGGGAGTGCATACGTACGATATTGAGCCCGTTCATGTCGGAGTGGTGATCGTACACAGGAGTCATCGTCATGTCGAAGCGGCCGTCTTCGGAGATGAAGTGCCATGGCTCCATATATTTATCGGGCTTTGGAAATACTTCGACGTCGACAGAGCCGATTTTATGCGCGACGCCGTCGTAGAAGAGGCAGGTCTCCGTTGCGTGGCTCTCGTCGCCGATGCCCCAGGTGATTTCAAAACCGAAGATATGGTCGTTGCCCTGCTCGTCCTTGATATGCTGCGCGCCGTTGCCCCAATACCATACGTTTTTATACGGCCATACGCCGCGACCCCAATCCAGCACGCAGAAGGTGTCTTTTTTGTCAAAGACATATTCCTCCGCGCCGCACTTGAAGGTGCCTTCGCAGGGCATGCAATTTTGTTTCATAGTCATGAAGAAGCGGGTGGGCATATACTGCCCTCTCTTCTTGAAAGGCGTGACGATGGTGATGTTTTGATGATCCTCGAAGAGATCCATTTGAAATTTCGCCTCTATGGTCTCGCCCTTATACGGCCCCACGAACTCGAGCGTGCGCGACGTCTTTTGCGTCACCGCGCGGAACAGGAATTTACCCTTTTTATACTCCACCTTATTGGGACGGTCTCCGTTTTCGGGAAGCACGACCTTATTTTTGCCGCCGAGCCAAACGGTCATAGAGGTGATGATCTTTTGCTCCTCGCCGCTGACGTCGACAAGCGCGGTGGACGCGTAGCCTCCGATCGAGATATTGGCAATGGATATCTGCACCATGTATTTGCCGTTGCAAAGCTGATAAAAGTCCCACTCCTTGCCTCTCCACTGCGGGCTTGCCACGGAGCGGTCGTATTCAAATATATTGTGACGCGCCCAGCCGCCTCTCACCTGCAGATTGCCGTCGTCGTCCAAAAGCTGAACGCGGCGAGTGACCTCGATTTGTTTGCGCTTGCGCGGCGCGTCTTGCCAACCGACATAGGTTTTTTTGATTTCTTTTGCCATAATACCCACCCTTAAGATTTTATGACTCAATTATAATACATATGTAAAAAAAACACAATATGCAAATTCTTTGCGAATTTTGCGAATAGACTATAAGTCGACTGTAAATCGCCGAAAAGACAGTTTAATTATCAAAAAACAACATATAAACCGCCAATGTGAAGATTTGACAGCTTGTCGACAGCAATAAATAAAAATTTTATAAATCATCAAAAGCATATACTTTGAGGCAGAATAAAAGCACGCGAATCGCGCGCTTTTATACCTCAAGCAAAAATACCGATCTATCATATTTAAATTTTTAAGCATACGTCAAGAAACGATAATGGTATGCACGTAGCAGTCCTTGCTTATTCCATAACAACCTCCTGTCCCGTTGAAGCAATTTTTGCGATAACCTACAGTCAACTTTGTAATGTTCTTTTCATTATTCTTCAACGTACAATTGGACATCATGGAGCCCGAGTTCATATGTCCGACAAGAAAGCCCATGCTGGGATAATGCCCGCTTATAAGAGTGCCGTTGGTGACTTTTATATACACCCCTGTAACGTCGCAAACCGTAATTGCGCCTGCTTCCATATAGCCGCCGCCACCGCCGTATGATTTCGCGCAATGGTCAACGTCTCCGCCTATCGTAGCATTGAGCACTTTGCAATATAACACCGAGCCGCCGAAATTTCTGCCGGCTATGCCGCCTATATCGCCCGAGTTGCCGAGATAGTTTTGGTCTCTGTTGCCTATATAACCGAAGACGCAATCCTCGATATTTGCAAAGCTATAGTTTATTGCGCAAATGCCGCCGACAACGCCGTCTCTTCTATAAACGTTTATTATGCCGGATACTTTGCAGTGAGTTATCTTCCCGTAGTTGAGAGCGGCAACCGTCCCGAAGCGCATTTCGCCGTATCTATCGGATGTCTTGCCGGTTATGGAGACGTTTTTGAACAAAATCCTGTGCACTTCGCCTCGGTTTTCGCCTATAAAACCATACAGCTTATTGCTTCCCGTCGGCACCGTGAAGCGCATGCCGTCGATAGTCTTGCCCTGCCCGTTTATATTGGTGCCTTCGGGATTGACGTCGATGATGTCCCAATTTGCAAAATGATTGAGCGTTATATCGCACGTTATAAATATATTTTTGCTTGTATTGTGCCTGATGTTGTAAAGGTGAAGCTCGTTGGATATATACGACTTATCCCCTTGAAGCTCGCTGTACATGCAATTTATGTCATATTGTTTATTAAGCGTGACGGTCCTGACAGTGTCGTCATTGACGCCGGACAAAATCTCGACGCCGACGATCACGAGTTTCGCCTTTGTCGCCTTGCGGTTGCAAAGCATCTGAAGCAGCTCCACGTCGAATTTTTTGCCGGCGGTTAACGTTGACTTGGTTTGTTCGTCTAAACCGGACAGCGCGGAGCCGTTTGACGCGTTGCTCAATATCCTATACGTTATCTTTTGGATGTCCTGTGAAACCAACACAACTGTCGCCGTCATCTTATTGTTGTAGTCGAACGAGGGCGCGGCGATTTCGTTGACGTCGAACTCCGGCACGATGGTCAACCCAAAGGGATAGTGCATGCCGTTGACATCTTTGTCGTCACATTTCTTAACTGCTTTCAGTGTAAATGGGCAACTATCTTTTCTCTTTCGAGCAATATTTATACCATCATTATCAAAATTCAACCCATCTTCTTTTAACGCATCGTCAATAGCATAAGAGCTTATCAACGTGGTTTCGACCCAATAGCCGAATTGATATGACTTGCCTCTGGGCAAATGCAACGCCTCATTATGGTCAATGACTGTCCACTTGCCGTTTTCAAACCTCTTCCAGACGCCAAGATCTGAACCGTCCTTGAGCGTGGGTTTAAGCGTGGCGTTCGCCGTCGTCCTGACGCCGACGTAATAAACGCCTGCCGACAAATTTGCCAGCTCCATATATCCGTCATAAAACTGCGAATAAGGAGCGACGATATTGCCGCCCTGGTCAAACACGCAAAACTGTATGCGGTTGTTGACTCCGTCGTTGTCAAAGGCAAAGGTGACGCTTGGCTTTGCCGCGGTCACGGTATATTTATAAAACCTGTAGTTTTCCCCTCCCGTGAAAGCGCGCGCGGCATTTGTCCCGTCCTTTATCGTTTGGCTGCACGCCGACAGACTGACGGAGCAGGTTGCCGCAGACGAGGAGGTGTTTTTGAGCAGAGCGTAATATACTCCTCCCTTTTTCATGACGGCGTCGACGGTTGTCTTATTTATCGCCCTGTCGACGCGCGGGATATTTGCATATGCATTTGAAGTAGTATTTTGAAACAAGCTTTTTATCACAAAAGACGAGCTGCTTGTGCTCAACGTATAAGCTCCCGTCGCGGGAGGAGCGAGCTTCAACAGATACTCCGCCTGCGGAGCGACGCTCGACGTCATAGTTGCTGCAGGAGAAACCGTAAAGGAAGTAAGCGTCTTTTTTGCGCTGTGTACCCTGACGTGAAAGGTGCGTCCTCCTTCCAGCCTGACAGTATACTTGCCTCCGCTTAAGCCTGCCTTTGTATATGCGCTTGAGCCGCTTGTCTTTGTAAACACCTCGACGGACGTATTTGCAGGGAATGTAAACTGATAATCGCTTGTATAATACGTGTATATCTGGAAGTAGTTGTCACCGTCTGCAAGCATGACAAGCGGCATGCTTCTGTCAAGCTCCAATGAATAATTTACAGGCTCGTTCACGGCATATTTATATTGCGACTGCGCTTTTTCGCAATGCCCGTTGCCTTGTTTATCCACAACGCAAAGCGATATCTCACGCTCCAGCCTTGCAAGCCAATCGTCGGTATGCGACACCTTAAACACCGCCGTGACTCCGTCACCGTCCCTAAACCATACGTTGCCGTGCTTGTCGTCGCCGTTGATAAAACAGGTCGCGTTTTTTGTGAGACACGGTTTTTTTGTCAGCTCATTGATATAGTTTGCCGCCTGCGCGGCTTTTGTGCTGTATTTATTGACGGCGGTCAGCTGTCCGTTGTTGACGCTTGTCCCCACGGCGGGATTGCCCGCATTGTCGACCACCGCTATCGACGCCGCCGTTTGTCCTCCCCCTATCAACATACCAAGCACGCCCGCAAACGTGCCAACGCCAGGAACAAAGCTCACCGCGCCGCAAAACATACTTGCAACGTTTAAGCCCAACGAAATCTTGTCCTCTTTTGATACGGCGCTGACAAAACCGTCATATTTATAGTCAAAGCCTGTGATGAAATAGCCGTTGTCCTTTGACGCGATATAATCCTCGTCCGCGTCGTTCAACGCCTGCTCGTTCAACAGCGTCGCGCTAACCGAGATGTCCTTCAAAAAATAATTCCAGGTTTGCGAAAAGCTGTCGGCAGACTTTCCAACAGGCTTCGGCACGACGTACGCTGTGCCCGTGGGGATGCTGTAATTCAGATAAAACGAGGCGCCTCCCGCCAGGTTGTTATCGGAAAAAAATTGAGTTGAGCGATAATCTATGTACGCATATCTATATTGAAACAGCGGCTGCACCTTGACGATTATCCGGTCGGTAGTCGCTTTCAGATTTGTATCGGTGGTTATATCAAAAACCAAGACCTCAACGTTATTGTTATATTTATCCGTGCGGGATTGACTGCCGTTGCTATAGCTGTCCGCGGTCGTCCGCACAAAAAAGCCGTATTCCCTGCCGATGTGAATATGCTCGCCCTTGGTTGCAAACAGACTTTTGGGGACTATCTGCACAATGGGGTCGTCCGCGCGCACGGTATACGTCGCACCGTTCCAGCTCACGGTGCTGTGATGCAAACTATTGGCATAATCCCGCACGGTTTTTGTGCCGCCAAGCAAAACGTCGCTGTCCGTATATTCGTCAAAATTCACGGAGGACTCCGCCGCGCTCGCAACGGGCAAATCCGCGCCGCCGGACAGCACTACCGTCGCTACGCTCAATAAGCACGCTAAAACGGCAACAAAAAACAAACCCAAACTGCTCTTGTGTGTCTTCATGTTTTTCTCCTTTATTTTTAAATATTATTCAATCCTTTGTAAATTCCTCTACCGACAAATACACACTATTAAGAACAAACGTCTTATCAGAGCCGCTATCTATGTGAAGAAAAATATAGTAATCACCGGGCGCAACCGCGTCAATTGCCTCGTAACCACGCCACCCCTCATCAAGGTTCTCAAGGCGAAAAATGTTAGGGTTTTCATAATATGACAGCCTTGAACATTTGTCGTCATAAAATTCGGCATTAAGCCAGTCTCCAGTTGCACCTTTTGATATATCATAGCTGAATTTATACAATAATATCCTCGGGACGCGTACCGTAAATTTTAAAACCACCGGATAACATTTTATACCGTGTCCTTTCAAGGACACGCGTTGACCGAATTCTATCTCCTCGATCGGCGCGTCTTCGATTTCAAGCGACAGTTCGCGGTCGGACGTATTGACAAATCCGACCCATAAATCACAAACTCTATCGCGATTTTCCAACGTAGGCTCTGCAATATAAAACTCCTTGGTGGAAGCGCCCGCGCCATTTAAACCACTTGTACTATTGTTAATACTCCGCACCCAAATCTCCGGTTCGCCGTTAAGCAATCTATGTCCCTCCATGTATACAAAGCGTATACCCTCGGTTTTTATCACAAACCTATGCACCTTCAGCACGTCTTTAACGTCAGGCATGCTGTATGCGGCAAAATATGTCCCATGGGCGGGGATAACGACGTTGTCAAAGCCAACCTGCGGCTTTATATTGACGCTTTGCTTCTCGCTGACGCAATCGTCCTCGCTGCAATTTGTCAGATCGAGCACCAGGAGGTTTTTATCTATATTGGGGTCTTCATGTTGTATCGAATTATATACATATTCTTTGGCTGCCGGGCCTCCATCAAAAGGCGCATCATATGAAAAATTTTCATTTTTGACAAATTCGCCCTGTTTTAAATAGCTTTTATACGCAACAGTTTTTGAGCTTTCAAATTCAATTATCCTTTCCTCGTTGAGATAAGCTATCGCACCCTTCGGCGCCGTGATATAAAGCGTATAATTGCTTGTAAAAAGCTCAAGCCTATAGTACGCCTTGCCTGCGATAAGCTCCGCTTGGAAAACGCTGTCGTCCGCAAGAGTTTCGCCCTTGACGTACGTCGACAGATATTCGACAGTCGGCTCCGGCTCCGGCAAAGGGGGCGTGGGCTTGGGCGGTATACACATACAAAGCAAAACTATCGCAACCACAAGCAAACAAGCCACAGGCGCAAAATACGGCAGGATGTTTTTTATCGACATGCGCGGCTTTTCAACCTTTTTGTCCTCAATTGCGTTGTTTTCAACTTTTTTATGCTCATTTCCCGTAAGCAATTCATCCACGCTGATATCGAATATCTGCGCTATGAGCGGCATAAGCGTGATATCTGGCATGGCTTTGCCGTTTTCCCATTTGGAAACAGCCTGCCTTGTCACGTGAAGCAGCTTTGCAATCTCTTCCTGCGATAAACCTCTTTCAATTCTTTTCGATAAAAATAATTTTGCAAATTCGTCCATAACGGTCCCTCTGAATTGCATGATTGAAACATAATACTTATGCTTCGACTGTATTATACTAAATTATATTATTATTTTCAATATAACGCGCCGACATGCGTCGCAACCAATGGTTGCGCAGCATTAATATAGGCTCAAATTTTCTTATTTTCTGAAGAAGTTTGCAAAAACCTTCGAAACCTTTATCTTCTGCGGACATACCGCCTCACAGCTGCGGCAGCCGAGGCAGGCCGCAGCAATGAGAATATAATTATTTTATTTCCTGAAGAAGTTTGCAAAAACCTCCGATACCTTTATCTTCTGCGGGCATACCGCCTCGCAGCTGCGGCAGCCGAGGCAGACCGCAGCAATGAGAATATAATTATTTTATTTCCTGAAGAAGTTTGCAAAAACTTCGGAAACCTTTATCTTTTGCGGACACACCGCCTCACAGCTGCGGCAGCCGAGGCAGACCGCAGCAATGAGAATTTAATTATTTTATTTTCTGAAAAAGTTTGCAAAAACCTCTGAAATCTTTATCTTTTGCGGACATACCGCTTCACAACTGCGGCAGCCGAGGCAGTCGGACGGACGCGTGCCCTCCGCCATAGTCCCGATTCTCATAGGCGCGATAAAACCTCCGCCCGTAAAAGCGTCCTCATTGTACAGCGCGATAAGCGTGGGGATATCAAGCCCCTGCGGACAGTGGCTGACGCAATACCTGCACTCTGTGCACGGCAACGCCGTGCGGGACGTCATATCCTTGGCTATCTCAAACAAAACCTTGCGCTCGTTTTCGTCGGCGGGCTTAAACTCGCTCAACGTCTTTATATTGTCCTTGAGTTGGTCAAAATCCGACATGCCGGAAAGTATCACCTTGACCTGCGGCACGCTCTGCAAAAACCTGAATGCCCAGCCTACTGCGCTTTCATCCGGACGCAACGCGCGCAGTTTAGTCGCGTATTCTTCATCGAGCCTTGCAAGCTTGCCGCCGCGCACAGGCTCCATGACCCAGACGGGGATATTCCATTCGTCGAGAAGGCGTACCTTATCCTTTGCCGCCTGAAAATCCCAATCCACATAGTTGAGTTGGATCTGGCAGAACTCCATATCCTTGCCGTACGCGTCCAAAAAGCGCGTCATTGTATCGAGGTCGCCGTGCACGGAAAACCCGAGGTGCTTTATACGACCCGCGTCGCGCTGCCCTGTCAGATAATCATATATGCCGTAGCTTTTGTCGAGATACGCGTCGATATTGAGCTCGCACACGTTGTGGAAAAGATAAAAGTCAAAATATTCTACCTGACACTTTTCAAGCTGCTTTTCAAATATCTCCTCGACTTTGTCCATGTTGCTCAAATCGTAGCCGGGGAATTTGTCCGCAAGATAAAAGCTGTCGCGCGGATAGTCCTTGAGCGCTCTGCCCATGGCGAGCTCGGAATTGCCGTTGTGATAACCCCACGCGGTATCGAAATAGTTGACGCCCTGTTGTATCGCATACGCCACCATTTCGCGCACGCTTTTTTCGTCGATATCGCTGTCGTCCGCGCTCAATTTGGGCAAACGCATAGCGCCCATGGCAAGAGAGGAGATCTTTATGTTTTGAAATTCGTTGTATATCATAACACTACCCCCGTCTTTTATTTGAGGACATTATATATCGCTTTTTATCAAATTGCAAAAACTTTTTGGGGACGGACATCTGGGCGAGAACCACCGCCACGAATACGAGCATACAGCCCATGATCTCGTACGCGCTGTGAGACTCGTGCAATATTATCACGCCGCCTATCATGCCCACGACGGACTCGAGGCTCATTATCAGAGAAGCGACGGCGGGCTCGGTGTGCTTTTGCCCTATGGTTTGCAGCGTATATCCTATTCCCGCGGAGAAAATGCCCACGTAGAGCAGATTTATAAGACTGTCGACGTCCGTAAAGCTCTGCGCGGGAGGAAAGCCGACCACCGCCATACAGGGAATGCTCACAACCGAGCAGGTCAAAAACTGCGTGAGCGTGAGCTTGATAGGGTCGGCTTCCTTGCCGAAAATATCTATAAAAAGTATGTGTATGGCAAACAGCACGGTGCTCGCAAGCCCCAGCAGATCCCCTCTGCCGAAGGCCGCGTCGCCGCTCGAGCACATAAGCCAGAAGCCCGCAAGCGCAATCGGAATCGCAAAACGGCTCAACACGCTTATTTTCCTGCCCGCAAGCAAGCCGATAATGGGCACGAGCACGATATAAAGCGCGGTGATGAAGCTCGCCTTGCCGGCTGTGGTTTGCTCTATGCCGTATTGCTGCAAATTGCTTGCGATAAGCAACGCCAAGCCGCAGCATATGCCGCCCAAAATCGTGTTTTTATTCCACCCTTCGCTTTTTATGCGCCTTTTTTTATTGATGAGCTCATAAACTACGAGAAAAATAAAAGTCACTCCCGCGGCAAAAATAAAACGCACTCCGTTGAAGGCGATGGGATTGATATACCCCGTCGCACGGCGTTGAAAAGCAAATGCCAAGCCCCATACAATCGAGCATAGCAAAAGCATAACGTTGCCGAATAATGTGCGTTTGTTTGTCTGCATACCGCAGTCGCCCACCCTTTAACGACGTATCGCGCGGCAATCCTGTCGCGCGATACCTTATAGTTCTATCGCGCCGTCAACCGAACACCGCAAGCAGGAAGCCCGCCGCCACCGCGGAGCCTATAACGCCCGCAACGTTCGGTCCCATCGCATGCATAAGAAGATAATTGCCCTTGTTGTATTGCAAGCCGACCGTGTTGGAAACACGCGCCGCCATTGGCACCGCCGAAACGCCCGCCGAGCCGATAAGAGGATTTATCTTGCCCTTTGATATGACGTACAGCAGCTTGCCTATAAGCAATCCGCAAACCGTCGCAAGGATAAAACCGCTCAAGCCCAGCACTACGATAAGCAACGTCTTCGTCGTGAGGAAGGTCGTGCCTATTGCCGTCGCGCCGACCGAAATGCCGAGGAAGAGCGTGACTATGTTCATAAGCGCGTTCTGCGCCGTGTCGGACAGTCTTTCCGTAACGCCGCACTCCTTGAGCAGATTGCCGAACATAAGACTACCCAGAAGCGGAGCCACCGACGGCAGAAGCAGAGACACGATTATCGTGACGAGAATGGGGAAAATTATCTTTTCCTTTTTGCTGACCTTGCGGGTGGACGTCATGACCGTCATGCGCTCTTTCTTCGTCGTGAGCAGCTTCATGAACGGAGGCTGCAAAAGCGGTATGAGCGCCATGTACGAATATGCCGCGACCGCGATAGGCGCAAGCAAATGAGGCGCAAGCGTCTTTGTAAGGAAGATCGCCGTGGGACCGTCCGCGCCCGCTATGATCGAAATGGACGACGCTTCACCGCCTGTAAACATGCCCGTTGCGACCGCGAGGATAAGCACAAGATAAATGCCGCCCTGCGCCGCCGCGCCGAGCACCATGGAGCTCGGGCGCGAAAGCATGGGACCGAAATCCGTCATAGCGCCGACGCCTATAAATATCAGGCAGGGATAAACGCCCGTTTTCACGCCTATGTAAAGTATATCCAGCAAGCCGCCGTGCTGCAGCACGTTGAGATAATCCACTCCGTTTGCCACCGCAGCGTCGCCCGTCCACCATTCGGGATGGAAAATCATGTCGCTGTCGCCGGCGGGAAGATTTGTGAGCAGCATACCGAAGGCTATGCCCACAAGCAGCAGAGGCTCGAATTTTTTCTTGATGCCCAACCACAGGAAAAACAACGCGATGATTATCATCACCAAGGACTGCCATCCTCCCGCGAGACCGAGACGGTTGAAGCCGCTGTTTTCCCACAAATTTTTAGGTATTTGTCCTATATCCATATATCAGCCCCTCACAGAACCTCGACAAGCGGCGCGCCCGTATCCACGGTTGCGCCCTTTTGCACGAAAATCTGCCCGACCTTGCCGTCCTTGGGCGCGACGATCTCGTTTTCCATCTTCATGGCCTCGAGTATGATAAGCACGTCGCCCTTTTTCACAGCCTGACCGCCGGACACCTTGACCGCGTTGATGTTGCCGGGCATAGGCGCGACGATCGCAGCCGCGCTTGCCGCCGCTGCGGGGGCCGTTTGCGCTGCCTGACTCGCCGCAGGAGCCGCTGCTGGCGCGACGGGAGCCGCCGCAGGCGCCGCCTGCGGAAGCGCAGCGTCAAACTCCGATTTTATGACGGCTTCGCCCCTTTCGACCTCGACCTCGTATATTTTACCGTTTAAACTGACCTTATATATCATTTTTCCTCATCCTCCGCTTTCTTTATGGATTTAAAACGCAATTCGTTGAGAGGCACGCCCGTGCTGTCCGCCACGATAGCCATGATCATAGCCGCGTCGCGTTCCTCCGTATTGATAAGCTTAAGCTCGCCGCATGCGCCGCTTGCAAGTGGCTGCGGCTCGATGACCTCGGGCTCTTCCTTTTTCTCCTTCTTCCAAAAGCACATCTTGGATTTGACGGAAGATATCTTTTCGTCCCACTCCGGATGCTGCTCGCGAAGCTTTTCGCTGCCGTCGAACGCCTTGCCCACAAGCGTAACTATGAGCATAAGCGCAATGAGCACTACAAAAACAATCGCTATGCCTATGACCGCCAAAAGCAACGAGTCGACTACGCTTATCTTTGCGTCGCTTGCAAAAATCCCGCTCAATAACGTCATTCCCATACGCAATTACTCCTCTACGGGCTCTATCGTATACTTTACGATTTTTTCTTCCTGCGCCTTGCGCGCGGCGAAATACTTCTCCGTCACCTGCGGGAAGAGGATATACGACAACACGTCCTCGTCGTTTTTCGCAACGCCCTCGAGCTCCTTCTTGGTTTGCTCGAAAACAGGCTCCAAGGTGTCGGCGTATCTGCCCTCTATCGGCTTTTCGTCTCCGAGCGCTTTTTTAACGACCTCTGGGTTTATCGGCGCGGGCGAAGTGCCGTACTCGCCTCTGCAATAAGCCTTGACTTCCTTGGATATATTTTTATACCTCTCGCCCGAAAGCACGTTATTGGTTGCCTGCACGCCCACCATCTGGCTCATAGGCGTGACAAGCGGAGGATAACCGAGGTCTTCTCTCACCTTTGGGGTCTCGATAAGCACTTCTTCGAATTTATCCATCGCGTTTTGAGCCTTAAGCTGGGATACGAGGTTGGACAGCATGCCGCCCGGCACCTTATAGTTGAGCGCGTCGGTATCCGTCGCCATCATCTTGGCGTTGAGAGTGCCGTCCGCAAGGTAACCGTCGCGGATAGGCTTGAAGAAATCGTTGACCTCCTTGAGCGCCGCGTCGTCGAGCCCCGTATCGTAGCCCATCTGCTTGAGCGCATAGTTCAACGTCTCCGTCGCGGGTTGACTTGTGCCGCCCGAGAAGCACGACGTCGCGGTGTCGATCACGTCGACGCCCGCCTCTATCGCCTTGAGATAAGTCATAAACGCCATGCCCGTCGTGCAGTGCGTGTGCAAAACTACGGGGATCTTGACCTCGCTCTTGATCGCTCCGATAAGGTCGTACGCCTCCTGCGGAGTCATGACGCCCGCCATATCCTTGACGCATATGGTCGCCACGCCCATGTTTTCCATCTCCTTGGCCTGCTTTGCGAAAGCCGCGAGCGTATGGACGGGGCTTTGAGTATAGCTCAACGTGCCGGACACCGTCGCGCCGCATTTTATTGCGGTTTTCGTCGCGGTCTCTATATTGCGCAAATCGTTGAGCGCGTCGAATATACGTATGACGTCTATGCCGTTTTCAACGGATTTTTCCACAAACATTTTGACGATCTCATCGGGATAGTGCTTGTATCCGAGCAAATTTTGCCCTCTCAACAGCATTTGCAGCTTTGAAGACGGCATTGCCTTGCGCAGATTGCGCAATCTCTGCCACGGGTCTTCGTTTAAAAACCTCAAGCACACGTCGAATACCGCGCCTCCCCAGCATTCCACGGAATAATATCCCGCTTTGTCCATCGTGGGAAGAATATCGGCAAATTTCGAATACGGCAAACGCGTCGCGATAAGCGATTGGTTTGCGTCGCGCAGGACGGTCTCGGTAAACATAACCTTTTGGGTTTCAACAGGTTTCTTCATATTGCCCTCCAAAAATATTCGTCTGCATTATATCATCAACAAAATAGGCACCGCAACCAAATCGATGTATTTTTATTGAATTATTTTTATCTATTTAATATATATAATCAGCACCGACAAACGTGAGCGAGAACGAAACGAAAATACGCATGTATTTGAAAAAAACCGTTGACAAATCTGAATTCTTTTGCAATAATATACTTGAACATTTGAAAAATCGTTCAAATATAGGAGGCGTTATGACTTCTGATAAAAACGAAAACACCTATTCGCCCGCGATGAGCGCAAACGTAGAGTACGTCCGCGCAAAGCTGCCCGACGAAGATACTATATACAACGTAGCGGAGTTCTTTAAGATGTTCGGCGACCCCACCCGCGCAAAAATAATGAGCTGCCTCGAGGTCAAGGATCTATACGTCTCGGAGCTTGCGGAAATTCTGGATATGAGCGTATCCGCCGTATCCCACCAGCTGCGTGTGTTGCGCAATGCAAAGCTTGTCAAAGGTAGCAAATCGGGCAAAGAAGTGAAATACTGCCTCGACGATAACCACGTTATGCAGATAATCGAATGCGGATTGACGCACGTCAACGAGGAACGCTGACAGGGTCTCTGCCGCAAGCGAACGGCATATAATATATAAACAGGACGGCGTCCTGTTTTAAAAAGACAAACAGTTGAATATTTGTTCAACAAAATAAATAATCAAGCATAAGGAGCATGGTATGAAAAAGGTTTACAGACTCAACAATCTGGATTGCGCTAACTGCGCCGCAAAGATGGAAAGAGGCGTTTGCAAAATAGACGGCGTGAAAAGCGCGTCGGTGAATTTCATGGCGCAAAAGCTGACGGTGGAAGCCGAAGACAACGACTTTGAAAGGGTCATGGACGAAGTCGTCAAAGTTTGCAGACGCGTGGAGCCTGATTGCACTATCGCAAGATAAAATATACGTTTTGGCAGTATGAAATACAAATTAGGTAAAAAAGAAAAACGCAACCTCATCAGGATCGTCTTCGCGCTGTGCGCGTTCATAGCGCTGTTTACGGCGGATAAATGTATAAATCTCGCAAGCGCCGTCGGGGGCAAGCTCGGCTGGCTTTTGCCCTTTTTCCTGTATCTCGCCGTGTATATCGCAATAGGCTGCGACGTGCTGTGGCGCGCTGTGCGCAACATACTGCGCGGGCAGATCTTCGATGAAAACTTTCTAATGTGCGTGGCGACGCTGGGAGCGTTCGCGCTTGCGATAACGCGCGGAGTCAACGGGCTCGAGACGGAAGGCTTTGACGAGGCGTGCGCAGTCCTGCTGTTTTATCAGGCGGGCGAATTCTTTCAAAACTACGCCACCAACAAATCGCGCGTCTCTATATCCTCTCTCATGGACATCAGACCGGATCATGCAAACGTCATACGGGACGGCGACGCGATAACGGTCGACCCGAGCGAGGTGAAAATAGGCGAGATCATACTTGTCAACCCCGGCGAAAAGGTCCCGCTCGACGGCATATGCGTAAAGGGCAAAAGCGCGCTCGATACCAAAGCTCTCACGGGAGAATCCGTCCCCGCCGAAGTGGAAGCCGGCATGTCCGTGATAAGCGGCGCGGTCAATCTGACGTCTCAAATAGAAGTCGAGGTCAAAAGCGAGTTTTACGATTCCACCGTATCCAAGATCCTGGAGCTTGTGGAAAACGCGTCCGATAAAAAATCCAAGACGGAAAGCTTTATCACCAAATTCGCAAAATATTACACCCCGGCGGTCGTTTTTCTTGCCCTCGCCCTTGCTATAATCCCCGGCGCGGTGACGGGCAATTGGACGCTGTGGACGTACCGCGCGCTCAACTTTCTCGTGGTATCCTGCCCCTGCGCGCTCGTGATCTCCATACCGCTATCCTTCTTCGCGGGAATAGGAGCCGCATCCAAATATCACATACTCATAAAAGGCTCAAACTACCTTGAGCAATTAGATAAAGCGAATATATTCGTATTTGACAAGACGGGGACTCTCACCAAGGGCGCGTTTGAGGTCATAGACGTTCAGCCCGCATGCGACCGCGAAGAAATTCTGCGGCTCGCGGCAATCGCGGAAAAGGACTCGTCTCATCCTATCGCCAAATCCATCGCGGAAGCGTATGCGGGCGAGATAGACGACAACGGCTATGTGCTCACAGACATTTCGGGCAGAGGCATAAGCGCGACGGACGGTAATGACACCATTCTTTGCGGCAACGAAAAGCTTATGCGGGAAAACGGCATAGAATTTCCCGAAATAAGCGGAACGGGCACTCGCGTGCACGTCGCCCTCAACGGCAAATACGTCGGCACGGTCACGATTGCCGACACCCTGAAGGAGGAAACTACGGACGTGATAGGACGGCTCAACGCGCTTGGAGCGAAGACCGTCATGCTCACGGGAGACAACGAAGAGGTCGCGGCGGAGATCGCAAGACAGGCGGGAGTAACGCAATATAAAGCTTCTCTGCTGCCGCAGGACAAAGTGACGGAGGTCGAGCGCATGCTCGCGCAAAAAAACAAGACGGAAACGCTTTGCTTCACCGGCGACGGAATAAACGACGCTCCAGTGCTTATGCGCTCCGACATAGGCATAGCCATGGGCGGCGTAGGCAGCGACGCGGCGATAGAGGCGGCGGATATCGTGCTCATGAAGGACGACCTGCGCGGGCTTCCCCTCGCAAAAAGGATCGCGCGCAAAACCATGCGCGTGGTCCGAGAAAACATCGTGTTTTCACTGCTCGTCAAGGCTGCCATACTCGTACTCTCCGCGCTGGGCATAACCAACATGTGGGTCGCGGTATTCGGCGACGTGGGAGTGGCGGTGATCGCGATACTCAACGCCATGAGGGTGAATTCAAAATATAAGATATAAGACCTTTGACGGCAAAACTCCCGTCCTGATCGGACGGGAGTTTTTACATAATACAAACTTTATATGTCAATATTTACATTTAAACCGCCATATTTTGCAAATCAGTCGCACCGTATACCGTTTTCATATGCATAGCGCAACACGGCGTAGCAAGTCTTTGCGTCCTTTATCTCACCGCGCAAAACCATGCGCAGCGCCTCGGCGAACGGCAATCTTTCCGCATTCAAAAACTCTTCGTCGTCAAGGTGTTTTATCCCATTTTTCAACCCCTTCGCCAAGAAAATATGCAGCAGCTCGTCGGTATACCCGGGCGTGGGATAAAGCACGCCGTACGGCACGATTTCATCCGCGATAATCCCGATCTCCTCCTCAAGCTCGCGCGCGGCGGCCGTCGCGGCCGACTCGCCCTTCTCAAGCTTGCCCGCCGGAATTTCGACAACGACTTCGCGGTAGGCATACCTATACTGCCGCGCGAGATAGACGTACCCCTCGCCGTCCACGGCGAGGATAGCCGCGCCGCCGCTGTGCCTGACGTATTCCCGCTTGGCGGAACGCCCGTCCGGCAAAGCCACGTCGTCCACGTTGAGCGAAATTATTTTGCCGCTGTACAGCGTATTCGCTTTCAGCGTCCTTTCAACAAGATCCGTTTCGTACTTTTCCATACCTTGATTATATTCCCTGCACCGCGGAAACACAACGCAATTATCGGCTTTTCAAACGAAAATATTTGTGATATCATAAGCTCATGCAAGTTGACGTCTACGATTTCGACAAAACGGCTGTGCCGTACGACAGCGCGATGAAATATTGGTATTGGTGCCTGTTTCACCGCCCGTACCTGCTTTTGATCGTGCCCTTTCAGCTTATATGGAGTTTGCTTGCGCTCATGCGCATAATATCCGTGCCGACGTATAAGCGCGGCTGTTTCCGCTTCGTGTCGTTTGTAAACACAAAAAAAACGGTGAAAAAGTTTTGGGACAAGCATCAAAAGGACGTATATCCGTTTTTCCTGCCTCAAAACAGGGCGAAAGATCGCAAGTGCGTGCTAATAAGCGCAAGCCCGCGCTTCCTCATCAGCGAGATCGCGGCGCGTATGCGGGTGGACTATTGCATAGCCACCGACCACGACGAAAGGACGGGCAGGCTGCTGGGCAAGGTGTGCCGCCGAGAGGAAAAGGTAAACCGCTTCAAGGCTCTTCTGCCCGACGCCGAAGTCGTTTGCGTATATTCCGACAGCGTAGAGCACGACCGCTATATTTTCGAATTGGGCAAGATCAAGTATTTGGCGGACAAAGGCGAGCTGAAGGAAATTGCAATTTGATTTTCTAAAATCACGGCGATATTTTATTGACTTAACATTATATCAAAGATATAATAATGTTAACTGTGCGCACGCGCGCGTGCCACAAAACAACACGATAATTTTTGGAGGTTATCCCGTTATGAAAAAAATGACCATTGACGGCAATACCGCTGCGGCGCATATAGCGTACGCTTTCTCCGACGTTGCGGCAATTTATCCCATCACACCGTCATCACCAATGGCAGAAAACTGCGACGACTGGGCAGGTCAAGGCAGAAAGAACATCTTCGGCAACGTTTTGAGGATCGCCGAGATGCAATCCGAAGCGGGCGCGGCAGGCGCCGTGCACGGCTCTCTCGCGGCAGGCGCGCTCACCAGCACGTTCACCGCAAGCCAGGGCTTGCTTCTTATGATCCCCAATATGTATAAAATCGCCGGCGAACTGTTGCCGTCCGTCTTCCACGTTTCCGCAAGAAGCCTCGCGGGCCACGCGCTCAACATCTTCGGCGACCACTCCGACGTCATGGCGTGCCGCCAAACGGGATTTGCCATGCTCGCGTCCAACAGCGTGCAGGAGGTCATGGATCTGTCTCTTGTCGCGCACCTCTCCACTCTCGAATCGAGCGTGCCTTTCTTGAGCTTCTTCGACGGCTTCCGCACTTCTCACGAGGTGAGCAAGATCGACGCGATCGAGTATGACGAGATAAAAGAGCTTGTCAACTTCAAAAAGGTGGACGAGTTCCGCGCCCGCGCTCTCAATCCGGAGCATCCCCATCAGCAGGGCACCGCGCAAAACCCCGATATCTACTTCCAGAACAGAGAAGCTTCCAATAAATACTACGACGCCGTCCCCGCGATCGTACAGGCGCAGATGGATAAGGTCAGCGCGCTCACGGGCAGAAAGTACAACCTCGTCGACTACTACGGCGCTCCCGACGCGGACCGCGTGATAGTCATCATGGGCAGCGGCGCGGAAGCGGTTGAAGAAACCGTGGATTACCTCAACGCAAAAGGTCAAAAGGTCGGTATGGTAAAAGTAAGACTTTACCGCCCCTTCCCCGCCAAAGCGTTTGTCGAGGCTATTCCCGCCACTGTGAAAACGCTCACCGTCATGGACAGGACCAAAGAGCCCGGCGCGCAAGGCGAGCCGCTTTATCTCGACGTAGTGTCCGCCCTCAACGAGCAAGGCGTCCAAAAGGAGACGCTGTGCGGCAGATACGGCATCGGCAGCAAGGAATTCAATCCCTCCATGGTCAACGCTATATTCGCAAATATGGCGGGCGAGAAAAAGACGCACTTCACCGTCGGCATAAACGACGACGTCACCTTCCACTCGCTTGACGTCAACGAGAAAATCGACGCCTCCGACGACAGCACGATCTCCTGCAAATTCTACGGACTCGGCTCCGACGGCACGGTCGGCGCAAACAAAAACTCCATCAAGATAATCGGCGACCACACGGATAAATACGCGCAGGCATACTTTGCGTACGACTCCAAGAAGTCCGGCGGCATCACCATCTCCCACCTGCGTTTTTCGGACAAGCCCATCCGCAGCACATATCTTATCGACCAGGCCGACTTTATCGCCTGCCATAACGAGTCGTACGTGCTCCGTTACGATATGCTGTCCGACCTCAAGGACGGCGGCATCTTCCTCCTCAACTCTCAATGGGTGCCGGAAGAGATGGACACCAAGCTCCCCGCGAGCATGAAAAACATGATAGCCAAAAAGCACGTGCGCTTCTTTACTCTTGACGGTCTCAAGGTCGTCACCGAGCTCGGCACCAAAAAGGGCGTGAACACCGTCATGCAGGCAGCGTTCTTCAAGCTTGCAAACGTCATCCCCTATGAGGACGCGGAGCGCTACATGAAAGAAATGATCAAGAAGACCTACGGCAAGAAGGGAGACGCGGTCGTCGCGATGAACTTCGCCTGCGTCGATAACGCGATTGCGGGTCTCAAGGAAGTCAAATATCCGGAGAGCTGGGCGACCACGACAACGGGCGCCGCTCCTCTCGCAACGCCTTCCGACGAATATTTCAAAAACTTCATCGCGCCCATCACCGCGCAAGAGGGCGACAAGCTGCCCGTATCGGCATTCAATCCCAACGGCTGCGTGCCCACCGGCACCACGAAGTTTGAGAAGCGCGGCATAGCGGTATCCGTCCCGTCCTGGATCGCGGACAACTGCATCCAATGCAACCGTTGCTCTCTCGTCTGCCCGCACGCAACGATACGTCCCACGCTCGCAACCGCGGAGGAATTGGCAAACAAGCCCGAAGGCTTTGTCACAAAACCCGCGACAGGCGTGAAGGGCTATGAATTCCGCATGCAGGTCAGCCCGTACGACTGCACGGGTTGCTCCAACTGCGTCGCGGTGTGCCCCGCAAAGGAAAAGGCTCTCAAAATGGTTCCGCTGGACGAGGCTATCGCAAACGAAGCGAAAAATTGGGAATTTGCGGCGTCTCTCAATGAAACCACCGCGGAGCTCAAATCCGTCAACGTCAAGAACAGCCAATTCAAGAAGCCTCTCTTCGAGTTCTCCGGCGCATGCGCAGGCTGCGGCGAAACGCCCTACGTCAAGCTGATGACGCAGCTGTTCGGCGACAGAATGCTCGTCGCAAACGCCACGGGGTGCTCCTCCATTTACGGCGGAAGCGCGCCCACCTGCCCCTATACCAAGAACGACAAGGGCAGAGGTCCCGCATGGGCGAACTCTTTGTTTGAAGACAATGCGGAATTCGGCTACGGCATGCATCTGGCATATCAGACAAGACGCAACGTGCTTGCAAATCAGATAACCAACATTCTCAATCTCGGCGGCGTTTCCGAGGAAATGGTCTCCGCGCTCAACGAATGGCTGGACAATAAGGACGACGCGGTAGGCTCCGAAGCGGCGGCAAACAAAATACTTGCCCTCCTCGAAGAAGAAAAGAAGAGAGCAAACGGCGTCACGTTGGAATTGCTCGGCGAAGTCGAAGCAAAGAAAGACTGCCTTATAAAGAAATCCGTATGGATCGTCGGCGGCGACGGCTGGGCGTACGACATCGGCTATAACGGCGTCGACCACGTGCTTGCAAGCGGCGAAGACGTCAACATCCTCGTCCTCGACACGGAGGTTTACTCCAACACAGGCGGACAGGCGTCGAAATCCACCCCCACGGGCGCAATCGCCAAATTTGCGGCGACAGGCAAACGCACCAAGAAAAAAGACCTCGCGTTGCTTGCAATGGACTACGGCTACGTTTACGTCGCGCAGGTTTCTATGGGCGCGGACATGAACCAGGTGGTCAAAGCGTTTGCGGAGGCGGAAGCCTATCACGGACCCTCCATCATCATCGCATACGCGCCCTGCATCAATCACGGTATCAAGGGCGGCATGGACAATTCGCAAATGGAAATGAAAAAAGCCGTGGAGTGCGGATATTGGCAGCTGTTCCGCTTCAATCCGGACAACGTCGGCACGGCGACCAATCCTCTTGCGATCGACAGCAAGGAGCCGACGGGCGACTATCAGGCGTTCCTCATGAACGAAAACCGCTACGCTTCTCTTGCGAAGATGAATCCGGACGCGGCAAAAGCGCTGTTTGCCAAAAACGAAGAAGACGCAACGAACAAGCGCGCTTTCTATCGCAAAAAGGCGGAATCATATCAAGACTGACGGATCTATATCCTACGAAAAGCCCTTCGCTGTGCGGAGGGCTTTTTTATGTATACTGTCGCTCTATTGGGACAGCATTATTTTTTTCGACACGAAAAGAGTATGTTTAAGGCGATTTTATTCCTTTTATGTAATATAATTTCCGTTTTTGCAACGGGTATAAACAATTCTCGACAAAATTAGTCTTATAATGTCACAATCTGTCATACGGCACGCATTGACATATTGGGTCGTCAATCATAAACTTTACTTGTTAAAAAGCGAATTACGCTATACCAAAGGAGGAATAGGCTATGTTAGAGAACCTATTGGTTACTATCGGCGAGCTTATAGCGACGGAAATAGAAAACGTTTCCGACGTTCAGTACGTCGACAAAGATATGGGACAAATGTTTTACATTATCCTTAACAACGGGGAAAAAGTACTGTTGAGTCTTATAGACAGTCAGCTTTGATTTTCAGGCGCGGCGCAATCAAAGCCCGATACGGGTTGCACGCGCACTTCCGTCAAGTATGGAGCGTATGGAATAACGGCTTGAGGCTATGATGACCTGCGCGCCGTTTTTAAGAGGCTCCTTGACATATTCCAATTTAGCGCGCGCCCCGTTCGCGCCCTCCCTCGAAGCGCCGAGGCAATGCTTTTGCAGCTCCTCGACATTTGAAATCAACTCGTAAACGTCTTTGCCGGACACTCTTTCGACCAACGTATCGCTATCTGCGGGATCCGCCAAAATTCCCTCCGTGGTTGAAAGAATAAGCAAAGTCTTGCATTTCACGAGGCAGGCGATCTGGCTGGCGGTTTCGTCATTGTCAACGCATTCTATGGCCCTTCCCTCGGCTTGCTTAATGCGGTCGATCTCCAGCTTGCGGTTCTCCTCGTAGCTTACGGCGTCATTGTAATTGACGATGGGTATCGCGTTTTGCGCGGGACAACGACGCAGCATATCGCAAAGATGCTCGCGCTTTTCGCGGTCGTTGAAATGCTGATGCTCGACGAGGATCTGACGCACGCTGTAGCCGCTGTCGATAAATTGACGGTAGGTTTGCATGAGCACGGTCTGACCCTGCGCCGCATAGTCGGTCTTGTTGTCCTCGTCGCGCCCGTCAAGCGTCCTGCCCGTGCGCTTTATATAGTCGAGCTTGCCTATTTCAGTCGCGCCCGACGTGACCCATACGTAGCCGGGCCTCAATTCTCGCGAAATACGCGCAATGGTATTGTAGTTGACGTCGGAATACTCCCTGTCAATAAGCGCCATCGAGCCTATT
>CANDBZ010000017.1 GCA_947383095.1 uncultured Clostridia bacterium
ACGGCGCTTCTTTGCCGACGACGACTTCGTACACGGTACGCAACGCCGCTTCCATAACGCCGCCCGTCGCGCCGAAAATGAGACCCGCGCCGCTGAACATGCCCAAGGGCGCGTCGTAATCTTCGTCGGGAAGCTCCTCAAAGATTATGCCCGAACGCTTGATGAGCTTTGCAAGCTCTCTTGTCGTGAGCGCGTAATCGATATCGGGAACGCCCGCCGCGTTTTGATTTCCTCTGCCTTTTTCAAACTTCTTCGCAGTGCAAGGCATGATCGAAACAACGACGATATCTTTGGGGTCCATGCCCAGCTTTTCCGCATAATAGGTCTTGCATATCGCGCCGAACATCTGCTGCGGCGATTTGCAGGTGGAGAGATGGTCGAGCTGATCGGGGAAATTGTGCTCGCAGAATTTTATCCACGCGGGCGAACAGCTTGTTATCATCGGCAGCGTGCCGCCGTTCTTGAGTCTGTCCAAAAACTCCGTGCCCTCTTCCATGATCGTGAGGTCCGCGCCGAAGTTGACGTCGAACACGTCGTCGAAGCCGAGTCTGCGCAGAGCCGCCACCATTTTGCCTTGCACGTTCGTGCCGATCGGCATACCGAACTCTTCGCCCAGACCTACGCGGACTGACGGAGCCGCGCCTACTATGACGCGCTTATGCGGATCGGAAATAGCTGCGATAACGTCGTCGATTTCCTCTTTTTCATGGAGCGCGCCCACGGGGCAGGCGACTATGCACTGACCGCATCCGACGCAGGAAGTCGTCGCAAGAGGCTTCTCGAACGCGCACGCGATGTGAGTGTCGAAGCCTCTTCCGTTCGCGCCGATGACCGCGACGGATTGATACTCCTTACACACTGCCACGCAACGGCGGCAAAGCACGCACTTGCTATTGTCTCTGATAACGCAAGCGGCGCTGTCGTCGACGTGAGCCTCCGTCTTCGCTCCCTCGTATTTTTTACTGTCGCAGCCGAGCTCCAAAGAAAGAGTCTGCAGCTCGCAGTTGTTGTTTCTCACGCAGCTCAAGCAATCCTTGTTGTGATTGGACAGCAACAGCTCTACCGTCGCCTTTCTCGAGCTTCTGACGGCGGGAGTGTTCGTAAACACCTCCATGCCCTCGTTTACGGGATACACGCACGCCGCGACAAGGCTTCTCGCGCCCTTGACTTCGCACACGCATACGCGGCAAGCGCCTATTTCGTTCACACCCTTCAGGAAGCAAAGAGTGGGGATTTTGATACCCGCGGCCTTTGCCGCTTCCAAGATGGTGGAGCCCTCTTCAACCTGCACGGGAATATTGTTTATCTTTACGTTTACCAATGCCATAGTACACCTCTATTATTCTTTGACGATTGCGCCGAAGCGGCAGGTCGCAATGCACTGTCCGCACTTTACGCACTTGTCTTGGTCGATATTGAACTTGCTCTTGATCTCGCCCGAAATCGCGCCCACGGGGCACTTTCTCGCGCATGCCGAGCAGCCTTTGCACGCGTCGGTGATATTAAATCTCACGAGGCGTTTGCAAACGTGCGCCGGGCAGCGGTGCTCCTTGATGTGCGCTTCGTACTCGTCGCGGAAATAGCGAAGAGTCGAAAGCACGGGGTTGGGAGCGGTCTGACCGAGTCCGCAAAGCGAATTGGACTTTATGTAATAACAAAGCTGTTCCATATCGTCGAGGTCCTGCATAGTAGCCTGACCGCAGGTTATCTTGTCAAGATATTCGAGCAAGCGGCGGTTGCCTATACGGCACGGAGTGCACTTGCCGCAGCTCTCGTCAACGGTAAACTCGAGGAAGAATTTGGCGATATCCACCATACAGTTGTCCTCGTCCATGACGATCATGCCGCCCGAGCCCATCATCGAGCCGATGGAAATGAGGTTGTCGTAGTCGATCGGGATATCAAGGTGCTCCGCGGGGATACATCCGCCGGATGGACCGCCCGTCTGCGCGGCCTTGAATTTCTTCCCGTTCGGGATGCCGCCGCCGATGTCTTCGACGATCTCGCGCAAGGTGGTGCCCATCGGGATTTCGACAAGACCCGTATTGACGATCTTGCCGCCGAGCGCAAAGACCTTTGTGCCCTTTGATTTTTCCGTACCCATAGCCGCAAACCACTCCGGACCGTTGAGTATGATTTGAGTGATATTGGCGTACGTCTCGACGTTGTTGAGGATCGTGGGTTTGCCGAACAATCCCTTGACCGCCGGGAACGGAGGACGGGGACGCGGCTCGCCGCGATGACCCTCTATGGAGGTCATGAGCGCGGTCTCCTCTCCGCAGACAAACGCGCCGGAGCCGAGCTTGATCTCTATATCGAACTTAAAGCCCGTGCCGAGAATATTATCGCCCAAAAGCCCGTATTCTCTTGATTGCGCTATTGCGATCTTAAGACGCTCTACCGCGATGGGATACTCCGCGCGGACGTAAATATAGCCTTGATGAGAGCCAATCGCATAGCCTGCGATCGTCATTGCCTCGAGCACCGCGTGCGGGTCGCCTTCGAGAACGGACCTGTCCATAAACGCGCCGGGGTCGCCCTCGTCGGCGTTGCAGCATACGTATTTTGTGTCATTATTTTGATTTTTAGCAAATTGCCATTTTACGCCCGTCGGGAAGCCCGCGCCTCCTCTGCCTCTCAAGCCGGAAGCCTTAACTATATCGATGACCTGCTGCGGATCGTATTCCGTCAGGCACTTGATAAGCGCCTGATAACCGTCGCGCGCGATATATTCGTCTATCTTTTCGGGATTTATGATGCCGCAGTTGCGCAAAGCGACGCGCGTCTGCTTTTTATAAAAGTTCGTATCCGACAAAGACTTGACAGCCTTGTTGCCGAGCGCCTTTTCGTGATAAAGCAATCTTTCGACAAGCCTGCCCTTGACGATGTGCTCCTCTATGATCTCGGGCACGTCGTCAACGGTGATCTGACTGTAAAACGCGCCTTCGGGATAAATTATGATGATGGGACCGACAGCGCAAAGACCGAAGCAGCCCGTGCCTACGACAAGCACGTCGTCCTGAAGATTCCTCTGCTTGATTTGCTCCTCAAACGCCTCGCGTATCTTGCCGCTGTTGTTTGAGTGGCAGCCCGTGCCTCCGCAAACCAGAATATGAGTTCTGTACATTTTCAATTTCCTCCCTTTTACGCTTTTGCAAGGTATTCGGCGCACACGGTGCCGCCTACTATATGTTTTTCGATAATTTCAACCGCTTTTTGCGCGTCCACGTTTGCATATTTCACGACGTCCTTGCCGGGAATGCGAACCTCAACCAAAGGCTCCTCCGCGCAATCTCCCATACAGCCCGTACGCGTCACGCGCACGCCCTTGAGCTCACGGGTTTCGATTTCGTCTACCAACGCGTTGAAAACGGTGCGCGCGCCGGCGTTGATGCCGCAAGTGCCCATGCCCACTATAATGTGAGTCTCTTTCTCGGCGTCGGCATTGTCACGCAGTATAATCTGCGACTGCATTGCCTCTCTTATTGCCATGATGTCGGCGATGCTTTTCATAACATTGCTCCTCCATTTTGTCTGATGAATTTGTTGATATCCTCTCTTATCAAGCGGAGCACTCCGAGCGATTGCAGCTGCGCTACGCTCAAAGCGGATTTCAGCTCCCTTGTATCATATCCTGTTTTTTCTCCCGACAGCTCCGCGGTAAAGACTGCGTCGTATCCGTCGTCCACAAGCGTCGCGAACGTCGCGCCAATATCGCCGAGCAGTACGCTCTGCCCGAAGCTTGCCGCGACCGTCGTGCCCTCCTTATATCCAGAGACTATTTCAAACCGCCCGCCGGACGCCTCTGCGTCCCTTTTCACAAGCGGCAAGCCCATGCCTTGCCCGCCCTTGGAAGAATATCCTTCCTTCAAAGCGAGCGCGATATCGGCTTCGTCCATGCCTATGCCGTTGTCCTCGACGGTAAATCTTATCCCTTTCCCGTCGCCTACGACCGTTATGCGTATCAAAGTCGCGCCTGCGTCGACAGAGTTTTGCGCAACGTCAAGCAAGGACAGCGAAACGTCTCTCATAAAGAGCTTATGCCATGTATTTGGCGACTATATCGGGAATGTCCTTTACCGTGAGCTTGCCATAAACCTCGCTGTTGACCGTCATAACGGGCGCGAGTCCGCAGCAACCGACGCATCTTGTGGAAGCGATGGAAAATCTGCCGTCCGACGAAGTCTCTCCGTCCTTGAGCCCCAGACATTCCTCGAGCTTCGCCACGATATCGCCCGAGCCCTTGACGTAGCACGCCGTACCGAGACAAACGCCGAAAGCGTACGCGCCCTGCGGGTTGAGGGTGAATTGAGAATAAAAAGTCGCCACTCCGAACACTTCCTCGAGAGAAACGCCCATTGCGTCGGCTATGATGGTCTGCACCTCGACGGGCAGATAACCGTAGATTGCCTGCGCTCTTTGCAAAGCGGTCATTACGCTGGGATGAGCAGAGGCCTTGATTTCTTCCAAGACCTGTCTCAACTGCGCCTCTTGCTCCGCCGTGCCTTTGAAAGCGACAGTCGTAAGTTTGATTTTTGACATAGTTTCCTCCGTATAAAAAACGCTGTAGGCTTATTTTAGCACAATAAAAATTGCGTTGCAATAGTATTAAAGTAATTATTTATATCTATAATTAGAAAATTTATCCAATAATACTGTGCCGCCGTACGAAATCATTGCAAAGAAAAAATTCCGCATAAAGAAAGCGGAATTGTGTTTTTTCGATATTCTAAACGTATATTATTCGTTCTCGAACTTCAGAGGCATACGCAATTTGTGCGCATTGCGCGCCCTTGCCGCCTCGATTTTTTCTTTTATCCCCTCCGAAACCTCTCCGCCCCTCAAATATACGTCGACGTCGGCGTATTTTATGCCTGTCTCGTCCTCGTCCGTCTGTCCCGGGTATAAGCCGGCGGAGGGCGCTTTTGAAATTATGTTTTCGGGAGCCTCCAAATAGCGCAAATGCTCGTAAACTTCGCTCACGGTCAAATCCGCAATGGGGTTGAAATCATAAGCGCCGTCCCCCCATTTGGTGAAATATCCGAGCGTAGCTTCGTCGAGATTTCCCGTGCCCGCCACAAGATATCCCCTTGCCTGTCCCAAAGCATAAAGCGCAGTCATGCGCAACCGGGGATTGATGTTGATATCCGCGGCTTTAACGCTGCCGTCGCCGACGAAATTATCGCCCATCGACTCGAGCAAGCTCGTCTTTGTCGCGCTCAAATCCACCTCGATTTGCGGTATACCGTAGCGCTTGCCCGCCGCGAGCGCGTCCTCTCTGTCGCTGCCGTAATTCTGCGAAGAATGACAGGGCATTATCACACCGAGGACGTTTTCGGTCGCCAGCTTGCAAATAGCCCCGACAAGCGTACAGTCCTTGCCGCCGCTGTTGCCGTAAATTATCCCCTTCGCCCCCGCGTCGGAAAGAAGCTTTTTTATCCAAATCACCCGTTTTTCAATAGATAATGCGATATCCATACACACTGCTCCGTACGTTATTTGCCGCGGTCGAGGCGCGGTTTCTGTTTAAATTCATTATATAGGTTTTTGCGCAAGGCACAACGTTTTGAAACAAAAAATTCAAAATTTTTGCGTTTTTGAAATAAATTGCCTTAAAAAGCGCTTAAAATTAGGCAAAATTCTACGGAAAATTCCATTTTTTAGCAAATTAGGTATTGAAATCCGCAATTTTAAGATTTATAATAAATTCATCAAAAAAACCTTAATAAAGGAGAAACTTTATGAGAAAAGCATTTATATGCCCCACCAAGTACGTCCAAGGCGAACACGAATTGCTCAACCTCGGATATTTTGTCAGAACCTTCGGCAAAAAAGCTTTGCTGATCGCGGACCCGTTTGCGCTCAACCTGGTCAAAGACGAGCTTGAAGCGACGCAAAAGAAATTCGGCGTCGAATTCGTCACGAGCGATCTCTTCAAGGGCGAGTGCTCACGCAATACCGTCAAAGCTCTTCAAGAGTTTGCAAAAGCCAACAAATGCGCTTGCACGATAGGCTTGGGCGGCGGCAAGGCGATCGATACTTCAAAGTGCGTCGCGGCGGGCAACAACCTCATCATCTGCCCCACGATCGCGGCGACGGACGCTCCTACGTCTCACTCCGCGGTGCTTTATACCGACGACCATCACTTTGACGATTACGCATATTTCAGACAGAGCCCCAGCGTGGTGCTTATCGACACGACGGTCATCGCAAACGCTCCCACGCGCTTCCTCGTAAGCGGCATGGGCGACGCGCTCTCCACGTATTTCGAGGCAAGAGCCAACGTCAAATCCTGCTCCAACGTCAACGCGGGTCTTCCCTGCGGCGCAAACCGCGCGAAGGGCACGATGCTCGGCTACGGCACGATGGCGGCGTTCGCACTCGCAGAGCTCTGCTATAAGACGCTCCTTTCCGACGGCGCAAAGGCGAAAGCGGCTTGCGACATGAACTGCGTCACCCCAGCGTTTGAAAAGATCGTTGAAACGAATATCCTTCTCTCCGGTCTCGGCTTCGAGAGCGGCGGTCTTGCGGCGGCGCACGCTATTCACGACGGTCTCACGCTGCTTCCCTCCCACACCAAGTACTTCCACGGCGAAATGGTCGCGTTCGGCACTATCTGCCAGCTCGTCCTTGAAAACAGCCCCGAAGAAGAGCTTTACGAAGTTCTCAACTTCTGCGACGAAGTCGGTCTCCCCGTCTGCCTGAAGGATCTCGGCACAGACGAAATCGACGACGAGATGCTTACCGCCATTGCGGAAAAGACCTGCATCCCCGACGAATCCGTCCACAACATGCCCTTCCCCGTCACGGTGGATATGGTCAAGGCCGCAATCAAAACTGCGGACAAGATCGGTCACGAGTTCAAATACGGCTGCGAATGCGACTGCGGTTGCTGCGACTAAAAAATAACGATACTCCTCTGCTTTGCCGGAGGAGTATCTTATGAAAACCCTATTTAATACGTAAAGTAGGTAATAAAGGAGACAATTATGAAAAAAATCATGAACACCCCCGAGACTTTCGTTTACGATATGTGTCACGGTCTTGCCGCGGCTCATCCCGAACTCGAATTTGTCGAGAAGTTTAAAATCGTCAAGAAAAAAGAAATAGACGACAATAAAGTGAGCCTCATTTCGGGCGGCGGCAGCGGACACGAGCCTGCGCACGCGGGCTTTGTCGGCAAGGGTATGCTCGACGCGGCGGTCTGCGGCGACGTTTTCGCCTCCCCGTCACAGGTTCAGGTGTATAATTCAATCAAAAAGTGCGCGACGGATAAGGGCGTGCTTCTTATCATCAAAAACTATTCAGGCGACTGCATGAACTTCAACAACGCCATGTCCGACGCTCAAGAGGACGGCATCAAGGTCGACGCGGTATACGTCAACGACGATATCGCCGTCAAAGACTCTCTCTACACCGTAGGTCGCAGAGGCGTTGCGGGCACCGTTCTCGTGCACAAGTGCGCGGGCGCTGCGGCTCAACAGGGCAAAGAGCTTGAAGAGGTCAAGCGCGTCGCAAACAAAGTTATCGACAACGTGCGTTCTTTCGGCTTCGCATTCACCTCCTGTACCGTCCCCGCCGCAGGTCACCCGACGTTTGAAATCGGCGACGACGAGATGGAATTCGGCGTGGGCATCCACGGCGAACCCGGTCGCTTCCGCGAGAAGATCGACTATTCCAAGGGCACCTTCTCCGACGACCTCTCCCGCAGGATCGTCACCGACCTCGAGGAAGACCTTGCTCTCAAGAAAGGCGAAGACGTCGTGCTTTTGATAAACGGCTTCGGCGGCACTCCGCTGCAGGAGCTCTATATCCTCAACAATTCCGTCACAAAGGCGCTCGCGGCGGACGGCGTGAACATTCACCGCACGATAGTGGGCAACTTCATGACGTCCATCGATATGGCAGGCGCGTCGATAACCGTATTGCGCGTCGACGAAGAGCTTAAAGCCCTTATCGACTACCCCGTCTCCACACCCGCGCTTACCTGGGGCGCGGCGATGAGCGAAGAAGCGGACGCGGCTCTCGAGGCAATCAAAGCTATCGGCAAAGCGCTCAATATCGCTCCTCAAGAAGCCGTCGCCAAAAAGGCGAAGAAAGCGGCTGTCGCGGAGGAAGACGACGCAAACGCGGTATACGAGGTTGAAGGCGAACCCGTTGTGACGGAAACGATAAACACCGCCGCATTCGTCAAAATCGTGGATAAAATGGCGGACGTGATCATAGAAAACGAAGTACCCTTCTGCGAAGCGGATAAGATGGGCGACGGCGACTTCGGCATGTCGATCGCAAAAGGCTTCAAACAGCTCAAAGCCGATTGGGCTACCCGCAAGAAAGGCGATATAGGTCAATTCCTCGTCAGCTGCTCCGAGATAATCAAGGAGTATTGCGGCGGCGCGTCCGGTCCTATATGGGGCTCCGCGTTCAAGTATGCGGGCAAAGCTATGCTCGGCAAGAAAGAAGTCAACCTCACAGACGTTGCATTCCTCTTCACCGAGGCAAATCGCGGCGTATACGAAACGGGCAAAAAGTCCTTCGGCAAGGGCGCGGAAATCGGCGACAAGACCTTGGTAGACGCGTTGAAGCCCTGCGCGATGGCTTTGACGAAAGCATCCGAAGAAGGCAAGAAATTGAGAGACGGCCTCGACCTCGGCGCGAAAGCGGCTCACGAAGGAGCGGAAGCGACGAAGACTCACGTCGCCACACTCGGCAGAGCCGGCACGGTCGGCGAACGCAGCATCGGCTACCCCGACGCGGGCGCGCACGGACTCGACGTCATCTTCAACGAGCTCGCGAAGTTTGTCAAAACTCTGTAATTTAGCTCAATTAAAACAAAAAGCCCGTTGAAATACAACGGGCTTTAAAATATCCGTTTAACAAATTTCATAACGGAATAAGCAATGATAAAAAATGAAATACATAGTAGAAAAAACGCCAATATATAAATTTTATCGGATTATTGATATAACAGTAGATTTACTTTGCATCGACAAAGCCGTATACGCAATCTACAATACAAGTAATAGTACAATAAAGCCTAGGAGCGAAATATGATATCCTTTGATTCAAAAGAAGTGTTTACCAGAACATGGCCTGATGTTGAAACGCCGAAAGCCATACTTTACATTTGTCATGGCTGCAGTGAGCACAGCGGAAGATATGACGGCTTTGCAAAATTTATGAATGCAAACGGATATATAGTTTTTGCCGACGACCATCGAGGCTTCGGGCAAACAGACAACAACTCGGGATATTGCAAAGGAGAATTTGTCGGCGATAGCGTGAAAGACATTCTGTTTTTTATGAACCAAATAAGAAATACATATCCCAATCTACCGTTTGCGCTTTTGGGTCATAGTTATGGCAGTTGTCTTGCGCAAAGAATAATCCAGCTTAACAATGAGATTTTTGCTTGTATGTTGACAGGCACAGGCTGCGCTCCGCATGCTATATGTGCGACCGGCAAAGCATTACTCGCGCCTATAAACGCGGTCGCCCGCAAAACGAGAGTTCCCTTTATTGTAAGCAACAGAAAATTTGACGATACCGACGTGCCTTTTGCCTGGCTCACCAAGGATAAAGCAATTCGACAAGATTATATTAAAGATAATTTATCCAACGGAGGCATTACTATGGCTTATCAATACGGATTTGTCAAACTTATGAGCGATAATTCCAAAAAGAAAAATCTCAACGCCATCAATAAAAATATTCATATAGGCATATTCTGCGGAAAGAACGACCCTTGCGGACAGTACGGCAAATTGCCAACCGCACTCGCAAAACGTTATTCAAAATACGGTATAAAAAATGTCTCACTTAAATTATATCCGGACGACCGCCATGAGATTTTGAATGAAACTGACAAAGAGCAAGTATACTCCGATATCCTGAATTTTTTTGATATAGCATTATCTCATTAAATTGCAATATAAAAATACCGAGGACTTGCCTCGGTATTTGGTGCGGTCACCGGGACTTGCCTTTCAGCGAGGTTTACCGAGCGTGCAGCGGATGTCGTCATCCGTCAAGGCGCAGCCTTGCTCTTGTTGCATGCAACAAGAGAGGTTCAAGTCCCAATAGAAAAAAATACCGAGGACTTGCCTCGGTATTTGGTGCGGTCACCGGGACTTGAACCCGGATGTCATGGACATACGCCCCTCAAACGTACGCGTCTGCCAGTTCCGCCATGACCGCATAAACAGCATTGACATTATATGATTTATTGCCGTCATTGTCAAGAAAAATCGCGCATTATGCAAAAAAAATAGACCGCGCACGGCTGCATGCGGGCAACTGCTCTTCGGCAAGCATATTTATATCATATATGAGCGAAAAACACGACAGCTATACCATTGCAAAGTGCATTGCGGACGAGGTTGAAAAAATATCTCCGCTCGATTGCAACATCGCCGCTATGCTCACGGCGCAGCTGCTATGCGAAGGAAAAAACAAGCGCGAATTGCAGGATATAAGTCACTTTTTGCAGCTTGTGATACTTGCAATTCGCACCTATATGAATTGATCAGTCGTTGACCAGCTTCTGTTTGAAGTCGTTTATCTGCACAAGAGCGCTCTTGATCGAGCTCTCTACGTCGTTCAATATATCGAACGCATGCACTCTCGCCTCATAATCCAGCTTTTGATATCGCAAGCTCGCCTGATTTTGCAGCTCCTGGGCGTCGGCTTGCGCCCTCTTTAGCACCGCCTCTTCGGATATCATCATTCTTGCCTGCTCTTCGGCTTTATCCATGGTCTCGTTGGCGTAGTTCTCGGCTTTTTCGATTATCTCGTCTCTTTCCTTCTTTATCAAAGCCGCTTCCTTTAAAGATTGAGGATAGCTCATGCGAATGCGAGACACGATATCGAGAATAGCAGATTTATTTACTACTACGTCGGTGTTGCTGAACGCCGCCCGCTTCGCCTTCAACAGCTCGCTTTCCAGATCGTTGATGAGCATATCAATAGTGTCCATAGCACGCCTCCTTTGTAAAACTCCTCTCTTATGAAACAAGTATATTTCATTTTTAAGCGCATTTCAAGTTAAATTACAAAATTCCTCTTTCCGCTTGAGCCTGTCCGCATACTCCGCGGACTTAAGCAACTCCGCAACGACGGTCGGGACTCCGGAAAAATCGCCCTTAACAAGCTGCGCCTTCACCGCCGACGAGCTTATGTTTTTGAGATAAGGCAATTCGATAAATTCCGTATCGAAGCCGTGCGCTTTGTTGAACTCCGCCATAGCGGTTTCATATTCGGCGTCGGCTTGGTCTCTTATGCCTCTGACAAGAGCGCGTGCGCCGTATTGCCTCGCAACGTCAACGGCATATTTATCGGAAAACACGCCTATCGCGCCCTTTTTGGCGCTGCAAACCGCGTTTACAAGCTCAAGCCGCTGCTCCTGCGTGAAGGTATACGTCTTATCGGGATTGACGAGACAAGCGACCACAACCTCGTCGAACCTGCGCAACGCCTCGTCCAAAACCGCCTCGTGTCCGCTTGTAAACGGGTCGAAGCTGCCCGACATAACCGCAACCGATTTGCGTGAAATAAACTCCGCGACCACCGTCCCCATTTTTTTTGTCCGCTGCTTGAAGCTTTGGTCGCCCACGGAGTACGTCTTATCGTCGCCGTGCTCGAAGACTATAATGCCTTGGTCGTTCAACAGCCGTCTGCGGATGATTTCATCTATTGCGATTTCGCCCAAGCCGCTCGCATACGGCGGGTCTATAAATATCAAATCAAATTTTGCACCGCGCGCTTCCGCGCCGCAAAGAGCCGTCATAAAATCCACGTTGAATATGTCGTAATCCGCGTCGATACCCTTAAGATTATCACGCAGGACGGACGCGCTGTCCTTGCTTTTATCCACGAACGCGACATACGACGCGCCTCGCGATATGCACTCTATGCCCAACGCGCCGCTTCCCGCAAACAAATCGAGCACACGCGCCTCCGCGACATAGCCCTGCAAAATATTGAAAAGAGTCTCCTTTAAACGCGTGGTCGTGGGACGCACCGCCGTTCCCTTCGGCGCCTGTATGTTTTTACCTCTGTACCTTCCCGCTACAACTCTCATAGATTTTCTCCGTAAACGTTGTTTATTTCTCCCAACGAAGTTATTATGCGTTTCTCCGTCACTAAAATGTCCATCGGTATGTCAAAATCGTCCGCCGTCAGACCGATCACGCTTTGACAATCGAACGCTACGCCGATTTTGAAGCAGTCGTGCACAGACAAAAATCTATCGTAATATCCGCCGCCGTGCCCTACTCTTTTAAGCCCGTCGAACGCTACGAGAGGTATGACGGCGACGTCGATCTCGTCTATTTTACGACCGCCGACAGGCTCGAGTATGCCCCATTTGTTTTTCTTGAAATTAGTAAACGGGGTTATTGCGATCGCGCTCATATCGCGCCCGTGCACGCGCGGCACCGCGACGGTACGTTCAAGCATGAGCGCAAGCCCCGCGATTTCCTCCGTATCAGGCTCTGTATCCGTGCCCAAAAACACAAAGACGCTATGCGCTCCGCAAAACTCTCTCAACCCGCTCATAGCGTCGCAAATCGCGCCGCTTGCAAGCTCCTTTTCAATTTCGCTCATCCGTGCTACAGCCGCTTTCGCCGCCTGTCTCGCCTCTGCTTTCGTCATATAGGTATATCCTTTCCACACGCCCTTTCCAACAGGTCATGAGCGTGTAATTTATGCTTTTTCGCTGTTTGCTTATCTCGTCGATATGCACGCTGTCCGTCAAAATCACGCTTTGCCCGACTTTCACGGGAATATCTTTGCAGTCCACAATGCACATATCCATGCATATGTTGCCGAGCACCCTGCATTTTTGTCCGTCTATGTATACGCAGGACGGTCTTTCTCTCGCAACTCCGTCCGCATATCCTCCGAAAATTACTGCGGTATTCGCAGGTCTTTGAAGTTTAAAGCGTCCGTAGCTGACATATTCGCCTGCGTTTACTCTCCTGACGGTCAATATACGGCTTTCCACCCGCATTGCGCCCTCGTATGCCGCAATGCCCGCGCGCACCATATCGTATCTCAACCTTTTGCAGGATAACGCATGACTCGCCGCAAGATGTCTCAACGCGGAGGGATATACACGGGACACGGCGGCGCATATTCTGTCAAAGCATCGAATCTGCCTTTGCGTGCGCGCGCGCAAATGCGAGTATACTCCGCATAGCTCAACGCAGCAGGCTCGCAGCCTTTTGAGAACGCCGTCTATCTGCCCTTCTTCGAAGCCGAGACGGTGCATGCCGCTGTCTGCGACGAGATGTATTTTAAGAGCGTCCGCCGCTATAGCTTTGCTCCCGACAAGTCTTTCGACTTCCTCGAGCATAACCTCGTTCGCAAGCCCGACAGTCAAGCCGTATTCCGCCGCGGTCTCTATTTCATCAGCCGCGCAGGCGATGACCAAAACGTCTTTTTTTATGCCCGCGTCGCGCAGAGATATCCCCTCTTCTACGGTTGCTACGCCGAAAGCGTCGACCAGATCCTCCGTATTCAACGCCACCTCGCGCAGACCGTGTCCATACGCGTTGGCTTTGACCATAAAAAGCAGTTTAACGCCTGTCCGTTTCTTTATCGCGCGCAGATTATTGCGAATCACGCTCACGTCGATATACATTTTGAGTTTGATAATCCACCTCGCATTTCTGTTTTCAACAGAATATGCGGAGGCAACCGACGTTGCTATTTATTGTTCTTGTAAAAATTGGTCAGGCTGCCGGAAAGAATTATGTTTCTTTCTTCCTCCGTCAAAGCGTCCATACTCAACTCTGCTTCAATGGATTTTGCGTCCCGCAATAGCGTTGCCTTAAACCTCCGCTTTCCGTGCAGGACTATCTCACGGACGTTGTCGATATAGACGAAATCGCCGACGCAAAACTCGGACTTTTCGTCTAAAAGGGGCAACATTCCCCAATTTATCAAATTCGAGCGATAGCGTTTCGTGGCGTATTCTCTTGCGATATTCGCCGCGCCGCCCAAAAATCTCTGACAGCTTGCCGCCTGCTCTCTCGCAGAGCCGTCGCCGGGTTTTACGGCGAAAATACAAGTGCCTACGGTCGTGTTTTCGGTATTCAAACCGAGTATTTTTATTGCTTTAAGCGTTGCTTCATCCCTGCCGTCGCGCACGGCTTTGCTTCGTTGTACGTACATCGGATCCTTGCGCGAAAGAGCGAATTCCGCAAGTCTCAACGGGTTGCTTCTGTAAGACGACGTCTCGCCCGAAGGAATAAGCTCGTCCGTCGTAGTGACGGGGTCGTTTATCGCGCTGCACACCTTCAGCAAAAGATTGTCCTTCAATACGGGGATTTCGGGAATGTCCGTGATGTTCGGTCCGTATACGAGCGAAGCGCTGTGGTCCGCCTTGCCGAAGCCGTTGTAAACTCTTGCATCATACGCGGAGGGAAAGTATTTAAACCTTTCAAACGCATTTTCATAGTCGATATCCGCCGCGGAGGTCAGTACTCCGCCGTTTGCGGCGGTCGCGGCAATGGAACGCGCGTCCATAAGAGCGACGGAGGCGATCTGTCTCTCGGCAGGCTTCGCGCCCTCTCTTCTCTCGAAATTGCGCGTTGTATGACGTATGCTGAAGCCGTTGTTGCATGGCACGTCCCCCGCCCCGAAGCAGGGGCCGCAGAAGCACGGCTTGAGCACCGCGCCGCTTTCCATAAGCCGCGCCGCGGCGCCGTTCTTGACTATAGCCAAATCGGTAGCCTGCGAAGCGGGATATACGTTAAGACTGAAAGCGCCGTTGCCGATGCTCCTGCCCTCGAGAATATTCGCGGCGCACATGAGGTTGTCGTATATGCCGCCCGCGCAACCCGCGATTATACCTTGAGAAGCGATAATTTTGCCGTCGACGATCTTATCGGTGAGCTTAAACGCGTCCCCTTCAAGCCCCAACAGCTTGCGCCCGTTCTCCTCCGCCTCGGACAGCGCTTCATACGGATCTGCGATAACGTCCGCAAGCTTAAACACGTTTGACGGGTGAAACGGTAACGCGATCATCGGCTCGACGCCGTTCAGATCGATCTCTATCGCTCCGTCGTATCTCGCGCCGTTATCGGGCGTAAGCTCGGCGAAATCATTTTCTCTGCCGAATGTCTTGAGATAATCACGCACTTTGTCGTCGGTCGCCCATACGGAGCTCAAGCACGCGCTTTCCGTCGTCATTACGTCTATACCGTTGCGAAACTCGACTGACATTGCGCTTATGCCGTCTCCGACGAATTCGAGTATGCTGTTTTTCGCAAAGCCGCTCTTGAAAACAGCGCCAATCAACGCCAATGCCACGTCGTGCGGTCCGACCCCGTGCCGCACCTTTCCCGTCAGCTTCACGGCGACGATACGCGGCATATCCAACTCGTACGTCCTGCCCAACAGCTGCTTTACAAGCTCCGGACCGCCCTCGCCGATACCGAGCGTCCCCAGCGCGCCGTATCTTGTGTGGCTGTCGCTGCCCAGAACAGCCTTGCCGCAGCCTGCAAGGCGCTCGCGCATATAGCTGTGTATCACGGCAATATTGGCGGGCACGTAAATACCTCCGTACTTTTTTGCCGCCGACAGCCCGAAAACGTGATCGTCCTCGTTTATTGTACCGCCGACGGCGCAAAGCGAATTGTGACAGTTTGTCATGACGTAGGGCACGGGAAATTCCTTAAGTCCGCTTGCCCGCGCGGCCTGGATTATCCCTACGTACGTGATGTCGTGCGAACACAGCGCGTCGAATTTTATATTCAGCTTCGACGGGTCGCGCGACACGTCGTGCGCCTGCAATATCCTTTGAGCTATCGACAGTCCCGTCGGCGAAATACCGCGCTCCTCAAGGGATCTGCGCGACAGAATATCGCCGTCAAAATAGTATCTTTCTTCGTCGATTATTTTTATCATAAAAGCTTTACCCATTCAAAAAAGGAGTTGACCGTCGCTTCTCGCGCTTTCAACTCCGTATACCGTCGTTATTTGTCTTTCTTTTTCTTTTTCGGCTGCGAAAACAATTCGACGGTAATATTGGGAATATGCTTGCGCAATTCCTGCAAAAACGCATCGGTTTTTCGGACAGACACGTTTATTTTCAATCCCACCTGCGGCTCCGACGGCGACTTGCCGTTGACTATGGCAAAAAGCTCTCCCGTATCTATGTTTTGCTTTATCACGACGAAGTCGTCATACGCGACCTTATCCGCAAAAAAGCCGAGTATGATGACGATGCCCTTGTCCTTGAAGCCGTAATAGCTGTTGAACAGTATCAGAAGCGACGCCGCGCCTATAAGCGCCGCGGCGACCAACGAGACGGCGGGGATCGCGGGAGAAGCCGCATACAGCCCTTTCGCGCCTGCAAGCAACGCTATGTCAAGTCCCGCTATTGCAAGTACTCCCGCAAGCACGATAACGATAATAACGGTTTTGGCAACGCCGAAACTCATCCTGATTTTCATTTCAAACCTCCGTTTCATTCTCTGCGGAGCTGTCTGCACCGTCCTTGTCCTGCGTAATTTTTGCTATGACCGTATCTATATTGCTCTCTTCGCAACGCTCCTCCTGATTGTCCGCGCGAAAGCCGTACTGCACGGTGTTGACGACCGTCGTGCTGTCGACATAGAAGCTGTAGCCCTTTGTTTTATAATAGCCGATGAGCTCGACCGCTCGCAACAAAAAGTAATATATCGACGGCAATACCAATAAGATCAATCCGCAGGTCGGCACCGTAAATACCGAAGCGAGCAGATAAACGCAGCTGAACGTCACGCAATACGCCTTGAAAAGACCGCCGAGATTGGCTTTGACGCAAGGGAACGCGCGCGTAAAGCTTATAAGCACTCTCTCTTCCGGATGGAACAGCGTCCTCGGAAGCCATCCGCTGAACAGCAAAGCCTTGCATGAGCAGAACAAGACCACGAGGATAAGCATGATCGGCAACGTAAACACTCCCACCACCGTGAACAAACCGTAGGCGATGAAAATACCCGTAACGAAGCCGAACAGGTCGATGGGCAAACTTATAAGCAGTCTCGACGCCGAATATCTGCAGCATTTTTTGAAATTCAACGCCATATTGCTCGCGAAGCCGAAGCGCAGATCGGATGCCATAAGCTTGTTGATGATGTCCCCTATCGTATAATAGGAAAGCCCCATGAGGAAAAGATACAGCGCATATAAAAACACCAACGAAAATACCAACGCCGTCGCAAGCCCGGGGTTTGAACATATCGTCTTCAAAATTTCCACTACTTGCGGGACGATATCGAAAATAGCGACCCTCAAATTTATCGTACCGTTCCAGACGGTGGTAAGCGTGTTGAGCAAATCGCTGACCAATGCTCCTATGCTCGGCAAAGCCGCAAGCATAGCCTTCCACAGCGGCACCATAATAGCCGCGCCGACCGCGGCGGTGATCACTACGGATATGAGTATCCACAGCAGGATCTTAAGCACATATCCTATATTTGAAAAAAGGATTGTCAATGCGTTTCTAAATTCCATTTTTTTCTCCGAGGACGCAGGACCCGATTGCTATAACCGAGCCTATTATTTTTTCGACCATATATTTTTCTTTTTTGACGTCAGATCCATTCGCTCCGTATCCGTGACGTCATAAAAGGTCGTATACATAAGAGTTATATAATAAGGCACGATGACGGCGTACGCAAGCGCGTCGAGCACGACGTGCGCCACCGTCCCCAATTTGCATACGGAGGTTATCACCATCACGATTTGAAATGGAAGCACAACGACGATTATGCTCAACATAGTGCGCAATACTCTGCCCGACATACTGCTCCATGCGTTTTTGAAAGCGTACCACGATTTCATGCCCGTATGCAGCATAAAAGGCGGCCAGAGTATGAACAGCGACATCGTGCAAACCATGCCTATCTCCATCACGACGAGCGTCAGACAGCAAAACACCATCGCAGTCGTCGCATTTGTGAAAACCGTGATCCACAAATAATAGAGCAAAGTCGCGAGTATATTGAAAAACGCAAGACTGATAAATGCTACCACGACGAATTTGAACGCCGTAAGCACGTTGTAATTAAGGCGGGTTTTCACCCTGCGCGGACTCACCGTAAACTCGCCCACCCTCATATGCCTGTCTATCACGCCAAAGGTTATCGCCGCGGACAGCGCCAACAACGCGATACCTATAAGACCGATATACCAAAACGAGAACGGCAGCCCCCAGACCTTTACAAACATATTGCCGAGATCGTGCGGACTCGACGCGTCGAATTCGAGCAGATAATACATGGTAGTCGACGGAGACAGCACAAACGGGATAAGCGCGGACGGGAGAAGATTGATAAGGATAAGATACAACCCCTTATCGATGAAATATCTCCAGGTCGACTTAAAGCAATCAAAATTTTTCGTACTGTCCTTGACGATCATAACATTTACGCTCCGTGCCGTCAGTTGCTCTCGAACATGACGAGCTTATCCTTCAACTTTTCAAGCTTCGTCATCGCCGACGCCAATTTATCTCTCTCGTTATCCACCAGCTTTTGCGGCGCGCGCGCGACAAAGCTCTCGTTTGCAAGGAGCGCGGTCGTTTTGTCTATCACGGCTTGAGTCTGCGCGATCTCGCCGTTGATACGCTCCTTTTCCTTTGCCTCGTCCACAAGCTCGCCGAGCGGGATCAACACCTCCGCGTCCTTTGAAACCGCAACGCTCACTCTGCCCTCGATCTCGTCCTTGCCTCCGACAAGCTTCACTTCGTTGACGCCCGCAAGGCGGCAGATATAGCCCGCGGCTTTCGCATAAAACTTTTCGTCCTTGGCGATCACAAACGCGTTTATCTTTTTGGACGGCGGGACGTTCATCTCGTTGCGGATGTTGCGCACCGACACTATCACGTCGCGCAAGCCCTCGAAGTCGGATTCCTCCTGACGGTAAACTCTGTGCTTATTGAAGGACGGCCACTGCTGCGTCATAAGGATCTGCCCCTTCGGCGCATACTTGGAGAATATCTCCTCCGTCACGAACGGGATAAACGGATGCAGCAGCTTTAATATCTCCGTCAAAACGTGAGTCAGCATGGCGATCGCGTGCGCTCTTTCCTTTTCGTCGCCGGAATACAGCGGAGCCTTGCTCATCTCGATATACCAATCGCAGAACTCGCTCCACACAAAATCGTAAAGCCTTGCCGCCGCCTGCCCTATCTCATATTTATTGAGATTTATCGTCACCTCTCTCACAACGTCGTTGAGGCGCGTAAGTATCCATTTGTCAAGCGGGTTAAACCTGCTCGGCAGAGACAAATCGTCCCCCTCTTTGATATTCATGAGCACAAACCGCGACGCGTTCCACAGCTTGTTGACAAAATTGCGGCAGCTCTCCACCTTCGCTTCGGAAAAACGCGTATCGGAGCCGGGCGCGATACCCGAAGCAAGCGAAAACCTCAAAGCGTCCGCGCCGTATTTGTCTATGATCTGCAAAGGATCTATGCCGTTGCCGAGGCTCTTGGACATCTTCCTGCCCTGCGCGTCGCGCACTATGCCGTGTATCAATACCTCGCTGAAGGGCACGTCGTCCATAAACTCGATGCCGCTGAAGATCATGCGCGCGACCCAGAAGAATATGATATCGTATGCCGTCACAAGCACGTTGCCGGGATAGAAATAGCTCAAATTCTTCGTCTTTTTTGGATAGCCCAACGTGCTGAAGGGCCACAGCGCGGAGCTGAACCATGTATCGAGCACATCCTCGTCCTGACGCACGCTTCCGCCGCACTTGGGACATTTGTCTATAGGAGTTTTGGATACCGTCATTTCTCCGCAGCCGTCGCAGTAATACGCCGGAATGCGGTGTCCCCACCAAAGCTGGCGCGAAATGCACCAATCCTTGATGTTTTCCATCCAATTAAAATAAGTCTTTTCAAAGCGCTTGGGGATAAACTCCGTCTTTTTGTTTTTTACGGCTTCTATCGCGGGCTCCGCAAGAGGCTTCATTCTGACGAACCATTGCTTTGACACCAACGCCTCTACGGTCTCGCCGCAACGGTAGCAGGTGCCGACGTTGTGCGCATACGGCTCGATCTTCACCATTAGCCCGAGCGCCGTCAGATCCTCGACGATGGCTTTTCTCGCGCTCGATCTGTCCATACCTCGATATTTGCCGGCGTTCTCGTTCATAAGCCCGTCCTCGCCGATGCAGGTTATCACGGGCAAACCGTGGCGCAAGCCCAATTCAAAGTCGTTCGGATCGTGCGCGGGGGTTATCTTCACCGCGCCCGTGCCGAAGCCTATCTCGCAATAATCGTCGCCGACAACGGGGATTATCCTGTCCGTCAGCGGCAGTCTGACCTGCTTGCCGATATATTTGGACATTTTTTCGTCCTTGGGATTGACCGCTACGGCAGTATCGCCGAGCATGGTTTCGGGACGCGTCGTAGCAATGACGATGGCGTCGTCCTCCCCGACTACGGGATATTTATAATACCAAAGATTGGACTGCTGCTCTTCGTATTCCACCTCCGCGTCGCTCAAGGCGGTGTGGCAGTGCGGGCACCAATTTATGATCCTGTTTCCTCTGTATATCAGTCCTTTTTTGTAGTATTTGACAAAAGCGTCGAGCACCGCGTTGGAGCAGTTTTCGTCCATAGTGAAAGCAAGCTTCGACCAATCGCAGGAAACGCCGAGTCCCTTCAGCTGCTCTATTATTCTTCCGCCGTACTTTTCGTTCCACTCCCAAGCGCGCTTCAAAAAGCCCTCTCTGCCGAGGTCGCTTTTGCTCAAGCCCTCCTCGCGAAGCTTCTCCACGATCTTGACCTCGGTCGCCAACGCGGCATGGTCGGTGCCGGGAAGCCACAGAGCTTCATATCCGAACATGCGCTTGAAGCGGATTATTATATCCTGCGTGGTGTCGTCGAGCGCGTGTCCCATGTGAAGCTGCCCCGTTATGTTGGGCGGAGGCATCATGATGACAAAAGGCTCTTTATCGGGATTGACGTGCGCCTCGAAGCACTTGTTTTTCATCCACTTTTGATATATATCTTTTTCAAAAGCAGGATTGTATGTTTTATCCATCTGTTCCATAAAAATCTCCAGCTGCCGTTTATAAGTCCGTATATCGATGATCACTCCGCGTCGTCGGCTTTTCTATCCTGCTCTTCCGCGGCAAATATACCGCCGGACTCGCCGCTCTTCCTCTTCTCGACCGCAAGTATGTCGTCCTCTTTGACGGACTCGGAGGAAACCGCCTCCGTTTCGCCGTTCTTTATGCGTTTAAGCTGCTTCAAGGAGTCGACGAGATACGCTCCCGCCGCCGCATACGACAGCACGATGCCCCAGGCGAGAATGCCCCAATCGGCATATTGCACATAATTGTGGAAGAATGCAAGTATGACGCCGACGGATATTGTAAACGACGATACCTTGCCGAGCCAATTCGCTTTGACGGTAGTGCCCTTTTTGACGAATACAAAGCCCACCAAGCCCTGAATGATTTCCTTGACGATTATCAGGATAACGAACGCATAGTGCACAAACCAAGGGTTTGAAAGCGTGCCGTTTTCCACAAGGTTTTTCCCGAGAGGCGTAAGCCCCGTGCACAGGGACAGACACGCAAGCACGGATATATGCATAAGCTTATCCGCTATGGGATCGAACACCATGCCTATTCCGCTTTGCATATGGAACTTGCGCGCGATCCAGCCGTCAAACAGATCGCTGACGGCGGCAAGAATAAATACGCCGAATGCTATATAAAACAATGTGAAATCCGCCCTCACGCCGCCGACCGCCATAAGAGCGACGAACGCCGGTACGCAAAGAATGCGAAAATAAGTGATGATGTTTGGGATGGTCCACAAATCTTTCGAATCGATTTGCCCGAATTTTACTGCCATAAACGCTCCTTTCTCTATCGCGTGCATACGCGCATATAAAAATAGTCTTATGTATTATACCAAATATCGCTCATTGTGTAAAGCAAATCACAAAAGCAATAAATTTTCATATTATGTACAAATAAATCGATTGAAGTGGAATACTAATTGAAAACAATGAAAAAGTGTCTTATCGTGATAAATAAAGCTGCGGGCGGCAGCAAAAAAATAGCCTTCGACACCGTCGAAAAGTGCCTTGGCAACGAGTACGAGTATACGCGCTGCACGCTGCCCTTTTCACCCGACCCCGACCCTACGGGCTTCGACGCGGTCGCGGTGTGCGGCGGCGACGGCACGCTCGGCTCCATACTCGGTAAAGTTTACAAGCTGCCTGTAGAGGTGTGGTATTTTCCCGTAGGCACTCTCAACGACAAGGCGAAAGCCGATAGGTACGAAAACACCAAAACTCGCTGTCCCTCCTGCGGCGGCACTAATAACGGCAAGCAGATAGTGCTCGGCAAATGCGAGGGCGAAAACAAGGATCTGCTGTTTGCCTACGTGCTTGCCTGCGGCTCGTTTACGCCCATAGGTTATACGGCAAAAATTTCCGCGAAAAAAAGATTGGGCGTGCTTGCCTATATAGGTCGGGTCCTCAAAGAATATAAGGTGCATCGCATAAGCGCAACGATAGACTGCGGGTCTGAAGCCTACGACGGCGAGTTTACGCTCATCATGTTCGTCAAATCTCCGCGCTGCTTCGGCTTTAAATTCAACAAAGACTTCGACGGAGAAAGCTTAAGCGGTCACCTTGTGGCAATCCGCTCTCCCAAGCACGACGGTCTGCTGGGCAAGATAGAAATGTTTTTCCCCTTCTTCCGCGTCTTTTTCCTCGGGCTCAAAAAGGAGCGCGACGGCAGAATAATCTTTAAAAAAATATACGGCGCGGATATCGTGCACAAAGAAAACGTCAACTACTGCCGCGACGGCGAAAAGCACGTCCTCGACAGCCAAAAGCATCGCATAAAATTCGTCAAATCAAATTGCACATTCAGCGTGGTTGAAAAGTTTTAAATATAAAAACGCCGTTCAAACAAATAAAAAGATATGTTAAACGGCGTTTTTTGCTATATTCGTCACAACACGAACTTCAGTATATCCGACGGCGTTTCCAAAATATAATCAGCGCCGCACTCCTCGAATTCCCGTCTGCTGCCGTATCCCCACATGACGCCAGCGCATTCTATTCCGCATACATGCGCGCCGTTGACGTCGTAGAGTCTGTCGCCGAGCATAAGAACCTTGCTTTTATCCTCAACCTGCAAATTTTCAAGCACAAGGTCGATAACGTCCGCCTTGCTCTCCTTGCTTGCGTCGCAGCTTGCGCCTCCGACAAAATCGAAATA
>CANDBZ010000018.1 GCA_947383095.1 uncultured Clostridia bacterium
CAACACCTTCACGGACACTCTTTCCCTACACGACGCTCTTCCGATCTCTGTATGAAGAGGGTAAGCTAAAGTACGTGGTGACTTATAAGCTCAACAAGAGCTCAAAGGGCTGTCCCATTGAAGCGGACGATCCCGATTTGTTTGTGATCACGGTCATCAACGCGGTCAAGGGCAATCCCGCGTTTAATACGGAAAGCACTCCCTTCAAGGCGAACGAATATAACAAAAACAACGTCTTCTGGATCGAAGGTATAGAGGGACAGGTCGAAGGCAAGCCTTATCCCACGTTCTATACCTCCGTCAAGGACGTGGAAATAGTGTTCTGCTATAAGGATATAACGGCGGGCGACGGGGCGGACGCCGAGGTCAAACGCTTGAAGACAACCGTTTACGGCTTCGATACAAAGGCGACTGTCGCCGCAACTCGTGCTACGATATGCGTCGATTTTTACGGATTGGGCAGATATTGGTTTGAGTTTACCTACAGCGTGCAGGAATCCAAATACGAAAAGCTTGAGCAAACGGGCGCGATCGTCATACCCATCAACGGCGACCCCGTCGCTTATCTTGCGCAAAATTCGGTCAATCTTATTGGGCAGGATAAGATAGCGAAGGCTGTGCCCTTGAATTCTACGTTTAAGATCCCGACCGTCGACACGTCCACGCTCGGAATGCACACGGTCAGGATCGAATATAACAGATCGGACGCTACAAAGCTTTTGGAGCTCAATCTGGTTTATACGGTGGTGCTCGTTGCGGACGAATCTCTCTTTAAATACGAGGTGTTTAACGACGCGGCAAATACGGCGCGCATTACCGCGTGCCTTGCGGACAAATCGAAGACAGAAACAATGGTTTTGCCCAGCCAGTGCACGATAAACGGCAAGAGATACACGATACGGCAGATCGGTTTCATCAAAGACCAATCGCAGGGCGTGTTTTCGGGATTTGAAAATCTTAAGGCGGTTTATCTGCCGGAAACTATCCGCAACCTCGGCGTGAATACCTTTGAGGGATGCAGATTGCTCTCCAATGTGTATACCGCCTTGCAGGCCGACGCAGAGGTTCTTGACATCCCTATCGACAAAAAGTATTTCACGGCTTACGGCTCCGCGTATCAGGAGATCGCTCAAGACGGCGTCGAGTGGACGGTGCAACCCGTGATGCTCAACACCCTCGAAGGCCTTGAATACGGCAAAGAGGTAGTCATAAACGGCGACTATGTCGTGAAAAACGATGCGAAAGAAAAGCTGAAATACAGGATAGTGCGCGTCAAGGACAAGCTTGTCGTGAACGGCAAGAGCGGAGAAATCGACCTGTATTTGCCGGATTCGATTTTCACTGTGGTTAATATCGTAGACAATCAGGAGGATCACGCGCAGATCGATCCTATATTCTATGCGAACGGAAGCGATTTCATGTTTAAGACTGTAAATCGCGCGCCAGACGGATTGCTGTATATCGGCGCGGGCACGTTTAAAGAGTGCGTCAGCCTTAAGGGAATAGATCTGTCCAACGCAGTCGACCTCGAGTTTATCGGCGCGATGGCGTTTTATAACTCCGGACTGACTTCTATCGACCTTTCAAAGAACGTGTTGTTGAAGTCGGTGAGCAATCAGACGTTCCAAAACTGCGCCATGCTCGATAACGTCGTGCTGCCGAGCGAAGTTCAATATATCGGCAACAACGCGTTTGACGGATGCATCGTGCTTACGAAGTTGACTGGATACGGCACGGAGCTCAAGCGTATCGACAGCGCGGCGTTCAACCGTTGCTTGAGCTTGACGGAATTTACCTTGTACGAGACGTTGGCGATCGTCGGCGGAAACGCATTTGCGTCGTGCGGCGCGCTGACGCTGTACTGCACTTTTGACGGTTCGGTCGTGCCGAGCGGATGGTCGGATAATTGGAACGGCACGGAATGTCCGATAGTCTGGAATTGCTTGGAGAACGAAGCGGACGAAAACGGATTTATTTATGCGAGTATTGACGGTATACGTTACGCGCTCAACCTGGCGACGGGTAAGGCTATCGTCGCGGGACAGCAATACATTCTCGAGGGCGAAATAGTCATACCGCAGGAAGTGAGGGCTACCGTGACTGTCGGCGGCGTCAAAAAAACTGCGAATTTCATCGTCACGACTATAGGTAAAAACGCTTTTGGCGACAACGCCAGGATAAAGAAGGTGACTGTTTCTTCCCGTCTTAAATTCATAGAGCAATATGCGTTTAGAAATTGCACCGCGCTTACCGGCTTCGAGTTCAGCGGCAAAAACTCTTTGGCGCAAGTCGCAACTACCGCATTTGAAGGCTGCAGCGTGTCAAGACCCACCGCGAGCAATATAGCGGATGCAAATCTCGCGTACATCGTTGCGGACAGTCTGATATATGTCGTCGACGTCGCAAATAAGACGGCGTCCGTTGCGGGGATCTTCCTGCCGTCTCAATCTATTGTCATACCCGAGACGATAAACGTCACCGTGAATATAAACGGCCGCGACGATCGCGACACATACAGAGTCGTCGGCATTACGGCAAACGCGTTCGAAGGCAACGGCGAGCTTTGCGAGGTTACCATTCCGTCGTCGGTCAAAACGGTGGGGGAAAGAGCGTTTGTAAACTGCCGCGCGCTTACCGTATATTGCAGTATCCCCGAAAGCGCGATCGAGGGAGCGGACTATAGCTGGCATGAGAATTGGAAGGACAAGGAGACGCCTGTCGTGTGGGATTGCGACAATAACGACGTTGCTTCCGACGGCAAAATATATTATGTGGATTCGCAAAGCGGATTGCGCTATACAGTCTCGACTGCGGATAATACCGCCGCCGTTGTTGTGCAGAGCTCGTTGCTCGCGGGCGATATTATCGTCGGCGACACGGTGAGTTTCTCTGTCGGAGGCTCGATGAAAGCGTTTACGGTCACCGCGATAGGCGATAATGCGTTTGACGGCAACGGCATGATAACGGCGGTCGTACTGACGTCGACCGTAAAGACCATCGGCGCACGCGCCTTTGCGAATTGCGTCGCGCTTACCGAGTTTGTATTCGATCCGAGCAACGAAGTCGAAACCGTTGCTCCCGACGCGTTCGACGGCTGCGCGGTAAACCCTTTCGAGCAGGAAGAAACGCCCGAGGAAACGCCTGAAAACTAAAAAAGCTCAAATAAAAAGACCGCACTCCGACGTGCGGTCTTTTTGATTTTGATCAATACTGCGAAAGTATCTCCGACAGCAGCTTCGCATTGCCGTCGCTTATTTTTGTGAGAGGAAGTCGCACGCCGCCGTCGCCGAAGCCCTTTATGCTTGCGGCGTATTTTACGGGGATAGGGTTCACTTCGCAAAACAGAGCGCGCACCAACGGCAGCATGTCGCGTTGTAAGGCGCTTGCTTTTTGCAGATCTCCGTCGAAGAACGCGTTTGTCATTTCGCATACGTACGGAGCGCAGACGTTGCTCGCCACGCTTATGACTCCCGCGCCGCCGAGAGCCATCGTCGCAACCGTCAGGCTGTCGTCGCCGCTGTATACGTCGGCGACGTCGCCGCACAGGCGAATATATTCCTCGATCTGCTCCATGTTGCCGCTTGCTTCCTTGATCCCCGCGATGTTTTTTATCTTCGCAAGCTCCGCAAAAGTCGACGGAAGCATGTTCACGCCCGTGCGACCGGGTACGTTGTAGCAGATTATTGGCAGGTCGACCGCATCCGCGATCGCGCCGTAGTGGCAGATCAGACCCTGTTGCGTGCACTTATTGTAGTACGGCGTGACCACAAGCGCCGCGTCCGCGCCGAGGTCCTGCGCCTGTCTGCAGGCTTGCGCGGCGGCTGCGGTGCTGTTTGAGCCCGCGCCCACTATCACGGGGATCTGCCCGTTGACGGTGGCCACCGCGGTTTTTATAGTCAATTCTTTTTCTTGAGGGGACATCGTTGCGGGCTCGCCCGTGGTGCCTAGCACAACGACTGCGTCCACTCCGCTTTGCAGCTGATATTCAAGCAGTCTGACAAAGCTTTCTAAATCCAATCCGTCTTTGGTAAAAGGTGTAATCAGCGCTGTGGCTACCCCTTTAAATACCATTCAGCCCTCCAAAGCGTTTTTTATAAGATGCTCTACTATTTGCACGGCGTTTGTCGCCGCGCCCTTGCGGATGTTGTCCGCCACTACCCAAAGGTTTGCGCCGCTGTCCACGCTGTCGTCTATACGTATGCGGCCTACGTATACTTCGTCGCGGTTTTCGCAAAACAGAGGGGTGGGATAAACGTTGTTCTTTATATCGTCCATCACCACCAAGCCCTTTGCGCCCGTCAGCGCCGCAAACAGCTTCTCTTTGGTGCAGGGGGAGGCAAACTCCGCGTTTATAGATTCGCTATGACCGTAATATACGGGAACGCGCACGGTCGTCGCCGTCACCTTGAGGTTTTTGTCGTGCAATATTTTGCGCGTTTCCTCAATCATTTTCCATTCCTCTTTGGTGTATCCGTCCTCCATAAATACGTCGATGTGCGGCAGCATATTGTATGCGATCGGCTGCGGAAATTTTTTGGGAGCTTCGCCTTTTATGCCGTTTTCAAGGTCACTGTAGCCCGCGACTCCCGCGCCGGACACCGCCTGATATGTGGAATAAATCACCCTTTTCAGCCCGAAAGCGTCCTTTAACGGCTTCAACGCCACGACCGCCTGTATGGTAGAGCAGTTGGGATTTGCTATGATGCCCTTGTTCCATATTACGTCTTCTGGATTTACCTCCGGCACTACGAGAGGTACGTTTTCGTCCATTCTCCACTGCGAGCTGTTGTCGACGACCGTCGCTCCCGCCTCGACGAAGAGCGGCGCGTACTCCTTTGAAACTCCCGCTCCCGCGGAGAACAATGCGAAATCGATTTTTCCGTGCAGCTTTTTCACGTTGTCGGCGTTAAGCTCGATGACGGTGTGGATTTTGCCCATGAATTCTATTTGATTTCCCGCGCTCTTCGACGACGCAAACAGGTAGTAGTTTTCTACGGGCAGCTTTCTTTCCTGCAAGACCTGCAAAAATTTGTTTCCCACCATTCCGGTTGCGCCGACGACCGCTATATTAAACTTTTTCATACAGCCTCCTGTCAAGTTATGTAGATAAGTCGCGTTTTATGTACTTAAACATAACATCGGCGCACGATTATGTCAATTTGTTTTTATTTTATTATATACTTATATATATTATGTCGCGCGAGGCATATCGGTGACGCGCGAGGCTTAAAGACTCCGGTGGCATGAAATATTTTCACATTCGTTTGCTATTTGACGGCTTATACTGTATAATCATTCTATATACATGTTTTAGGAGCTGATATGGCAAACCAGACCGCAACAAAAAATTCGCCGACGGCAAAAAAGCTTTTGCTCGGCAGTCTATATACCGACGCGCCCGTGAGGGTGGAGCCGGAGGAACCACAAAAGGTGCTTGTTGCAGGGCTTGCGGAGGCGCGCCCTGTCAAGGATTATCCGGATACCTTCTTTGGAAGGGCATTCAAGGTGTTTCGCGGCGAATTTATGACGCTGCTCAAGAGCTCCTTGTTCTTCGTGCTTTTCACGTTGCCGTTTATCGTCATTTTCGCTTGGTTTGCGGGATTTTTCGAAAATCTTACACTCGGCGGAGTTTATAATTTCATGGGCGACATCGGCGTCGGTTTCCCGGGCGGCGGCGACAGCTTGGCAGAAAGCGTCGCGCGTCTGTATTGGGAGGTCAAAGAGCCGATTCTGCTTATGCTCGGCGCTACGCTTATAATAGGGTCGTTGGGGCTCGCGGGCAATTTTTATTGCGCAAAGCGCAGTTATTTCCAAAATTATTATTCAAAAACCATAAAGACCTTTTGGATGGGCTTCGCCAGATATTGGTGGATGTTTTTGGTGACGGTGACAGTCATGGTGCTTATCGGCTGCGCCATGGGTACTTCTATCATATATCTGCTGCAGCAGCAGACGCTCGGCACGGCAGGCGCGGGCGCGTACTGCGCGGTGGTGTTCAGTTGGATCTTCGGCGCGCCGCTTCTTTTGGTGCCTATGGTGATGCTGTCGCTTTTCGCGACTTATGAGCTGACCTTTGCGCAGGCTTTCAAAAACGCGATAGTGCTAATCGTCAACAATCCTTTGATGGTAGCTATAGTGGGCGTACTGTCCGCGCTTCCGATCGTGCTTATAGCGGTCGCGGGCACGACTGTCGGCATAGTCCTTTATATCGTCATGGTGCTTGCGGGATGCAATATCTATTCGCTTGCTTTTGTCGCTATGGCGCACAGGGGCATGACGAAGTGTCACTTGCGAAAGGTTGAAAACGAAAAAGCGGAGCTTCAGAAGCAACGCCACACCGCCAAGAAAAACGCAAAGAGCGAGTACGTTGGCGCAAACGGCGGCGCCGCGCAGAAAAAAGCCAAGCAGCCGCCCAAACAGGCATATCAAAACCCCAAAAAGAAAAAGAAAAAATAATGGCGAAGGACTTTGATTTTGAGTGCAATTCCAATCAACTCCTCACGATGTCGCTCAAAAAAAAAGAAAAGGGTGATTTGCTTTCCGCTATCCGATATGCCAAGCAAGCCGTAAACAAAAACAGAGCCAATATTCTCACTCACTATACGTTGGGCAGGCTTTATGCGGACGCAGGCGAATACGAGCTGTCCAACAACGTGTTTTTCGAGTGTATGCACATTTTTCGCGCGTGGGACGACAAAAAAATAAGACGTCGTCTTGCGCGCAATTTTATAAGACTCGATATGCCAGAGGTCGCGTTTTACTATGCGGATGAGGACGATATCGAGGTTTTGGATTATCTCGACGCGTTTGAGATGAGTCAGGAAAGAGAGTCGGATCCCGCCGCTGACGAGTGGTATCTCGAGTATCCCCGTACGGACGATTATTACGGGCGTTTATATGCGCGCGCGTGCAACGCGGCCGCGGAGGGCGAGTTTTCAAACGCGGTGCGTATGCTCGATGAGATCCCCGCAAATTCCGCTTTCGCGCAAGACGCTTCGCGCACCAAAATAATGCTATATACCTTGCTTGCCGATTGGGACAACGCAATAAACCTCGGCGAGGAGGCGTTGGAAAAATATCCTCAAAGCAAAAGCATGCGTTGCGCGCTTGCAAACGCGTATATGAGAGCGGGGCTGAAGGCGGACGCGCTGCGGGTTTTGGAGCCTCTGTTTTTGGAGGAAAAGCCTTTGATGGAAACGGCGTACGTGCTTTTGCCGATGGCGCTCGAATTGAAGCTGCACGGCGATATAGTGCGGCTTGTGCGGCATATCGGCACATTTGAAAGGTCGTTTTCAATGCCAGTGATGATTTGGTTTTCCATCGCGCTCTACAACATAGGCGAACGCGTGGAAGCGCGCAAGGTCATGACGGCTGTCAACACGGTTTACGGCGAGGATTCGCCTGCCGTTTATTATCTCGATCTCTTTGCCGCGCAGCCCGAAAGCGTCGAATACTGCATGGCGGCTCCCGCCGAGCTGTCGCAAATAAATCTTGAAAAAATCACGCGTATTATCGATATGTCTGACGAAGAAATAGCGAAATTCGACACAGATCACAAGGGCGATTGCGACAATCTTCGTTATTATATGCTTTGGACGTTGAGCTGCGGCGGGACAAAGCTGAAAAACAGGCTTATAGACAGGTTTTACAGGCCGCAGGGCGGTTGCGCCCTTCCAGTTGCGGACGGCATTTTGAAAGAGGCCTTATATGTCGACGATATGCCTGTGGATACCGTCACGCCCATACTGTTTAAATTTATGCGCGAGCATGACGGCAGCGCTCCGCTTGTGCTAGATATCGTGGCGCAGCACAGATTCAAGCATATCGTTTTAAATATGCCGCGCGCTTTCAAATATCTGCCGGATACATTTTTGGTGGCGGTCATACAGGGCTATCTGGATATAATTTATACCGACGAGGACGCCAATCTGTATCTCAACAAGCTGTCGGAAGTCGTCAACGCAATAGTGGACGTCGACAGTCAGGGCAAGCTTGTGTTTTCTTCAAAGAAGAGGGAAAAAATAACCTCCGTGCGCAATATACCTGCGCTCATGGGCGTGCTCTTGGGCAAGGTGTATGAGGAAGAGGAGTCCCGCGACGATTTGATAGAAAGATACGGTATCAAGCCCTCTTTGTACGATAAATACCGTAATATTCTGTTTGGAGAAGAAGATGAGTGAAGAAAAAAACAGAGAAGAAATGCTGTCCATGCTCGACGTTATGCTCGACGAGGACAAACCCTACGCCCAAAGATTGGAGGCGTACGAGTATCTTTTGGAGGATTGCGACGAAATAGTCGACGAGATGCTTGCTCGCTCCTATTCTCTCGAGGGCGATACGGGCAAAATGCTGATAGAGGTGCTTGCCTGTTATAAGGGGAACAAAGCGATCTTCATGGGGCTTGTCGGCTATCTGTATAAGGGCGACGACGTCGCGCTGTTCGCCCGTCTTATCGGCAGCTACGGCGACCCCGGCGGCATAGAGGTGTTGAAGGCGTTTTGCAACGAATACGAGCCCAATTACAACGAGTTTATGGAGCTTCGCAACGCGATCGAGGAGTTGGGCGGAGATTTCGATATGAAAGAGGATTTTGACGACGATCCTCTTTACAGGTATCTCAAAGGGCTTGACGAGGTTGACGACCGCAAGTCTCCCTTTTTTGACGACGGAGCGGAAGAGGAGGAAGACGACGCGGACGACTGCCATTGCTGGGAGCATGACGGATGCGGTTGTCATTGCGACGACGGTTGCGAGGATGACTGCGAATGCGGCGGTCATCATGAACACTGCGGCTGTCATCCGCACGAAAAGTGACGCGTTTCAAATCGCCGCCGTTCGCGGCGATTTTTTTATTGCGCTTGCGTTTTGCATAAGATATAATTCGCAGGGTCGCTTTGGTCGCCATGCGCAACACGACAAGCGCCGTCAGGGCAACGCCGCACCAACTGATGAACGGATACATTGTGTCGACGATTGCGTCGAATCCGACAAAGCTTATAGGAAATCCTATAAGCAGGCAAAAGAAAACTATGAGCGATCTGTTGTTTTTCGCGCCTAAAGCCGAAAGCCTTTTGCTTGCGCCGAGCGCGTCCGAGATGCGGTCGGAGACGATTTTAAGCGAGGATACGAGCGTGGTGAAGATAGCCGCGGCTATGAGCACGCCGCACACAGCCTTCAATCCGAATTTTTCCGCAACAGCCAAAACGGGCATTGACGAATGCATTCCGTCGGCTAAAACCACAGTTTGCAGCATAAACAGCATTGCAAACAGGCAAATGCTTATAAACGCGCAGGACATGAATATCTGTTTATAAGAGAGATTTTTGCCCTCTTCGGATATGATAACTCCCCCCAACAGTACGTCGAGTCCGCTGTAAAGAATAGGCTTCGCCAGCGAAAAGCCGAGGCTGTGAGACTGCGGGTCGAGCTTTAGAAAAATGAGCGCGACGCACAGTACGATAAGCGGCACGAGCAGGGTATTGACGATCTTTATTTTTTCTATGCCGAGCACGACTATCACGCCGCCGAGAATTGCCATCGCAAGCCCGAGCAGTGGAACGCCGCTCAATGAACGAAGCACGTATTCGCCGCCCGCCATCATGGAGCAAAGCGAGATGCTTGCCGACAAAAAAATGCAGAAGCCCATGAGCCTGCTCCTCGGCATAAGCCCCCGCTTGCCGGCTATGAGAAAAAGCCCGCACAGCAACGCCATGAATACAGACGAGACAGCCACGTTGAGCGGCGACGCGTCGCCAAAGAACAAAGCTATTTCTTTGCCCGAAGAAAAGCCCGCGCCTATTGCGGTGCCTATATAGAGAAAGGTAGTTTTCAACGCCTTTTTCATGTTCAAAAAATATGTCGCGGTGTTGACGAATATGTCGATTGTGGTATAATTTGCGTATGGAAAAAATATATAAAACGGTTATATTCGATATGGACGGCACCTTGCTCGACACCCTGCGTGATCTTGAGCTTGCGCTCAACTATTCGCTTTCGAGATGCGGATATCCGCCGCGCACTACGGACGAGGTGCGTTCGTATATAGGCGACGGCATAGAGACGCTTATCATGCGCGCCATGCCCGACGGACTCAAGCAGGACGGGGATTTTATTTCAAAATGTATGGCGGTGGGCGCGGTTTTCAAGGATTTTTATATAGAGCACGGCGAGGATAACACCGTGCCCTACGACGGGATCTTGGAACTGCTGCGCGGGCTTAAAAGCAACGGCATAAAAACCGCCGTAGTGTCAAACAAAATAAAAGCTGCGGTGGATAGATTGAACGAAAGCAGGTTTTGCGGGCTTATCGACGTTGCAGTCGGCGACGGTATGGGAGTCGCGCTGAAGCCCGCCCCCGATATGCTGCTTTATGCGCTCGATGAGCTCGGCGCGCAGAAGGAGAGCGCGGTGTTTGTCGGCGACGGCGAGACGGATATCGTGTCCGCAAAAAAAGCGGGATTGCCCTGTATAAGCGTGGCGTACGGATACAGAAGCGAGGAGTTTTTGATGTCGCAGGGCGCGCAATGCATAGCGCATGACGCAAAGGAGCTTGCGAGCCTGCTCGGCATATAGCTCCGCAATGCGAAAAAATGCAAATAAAAAACGGGAATTGCTTCCCGTTTTTTTGTTATAGCTTTGCGACTCCGCTGTCTTTTGCGGCTTTTGCGACCGCGGCGGCTACCGCTGCAGCGACGCGCCCGTCAAACGCCTTGGGCAGGATATAGTCGTCACGCAGCTCGTCGTCGGACACCAACGCCGCGAGCGCGTTTGAAGCGGCGATTTTCATTTCGCCGTTTATCCTGCTTGCCCGTACGTCGAGCGCGCCTCTGAAAATGCCGGGAAACGCCAGGACGTTGTTTATCTGATTGGGGAAGTCGCTTCTGCCTGTGGCGACTATGCGCGCGCCCGCCTGCAACGCGAGGTCGGGCATGATTTCGGGAGACGGGTTTGCCATGGCGAAGACTATAGCGCCGTCCGCCATAGTTCTCACCATAGCTTGAGTCAAAGTGTCCTTGACGCTTACGCCGATAAACGCGTCCGCGTCTGTCACGGCGTCTTTGAGCGTACCCGTGATCTTGCGCGGGTTTGTGCGTTTTGCAAGTTCGTTTTGCGCGGCGTTGAATCGCGGCGAATCGTCGATTATGCCGAGCCTGTCGCACACGACGAGGTCCTTTGCGCCCATGCTCAACAGAAACTCCGCTATGGCGATACCTGCGCTTCCCGCGCCGTTTATGACCAAACGGGCGGTTGAAATATCTTTTTTGACGAGTTTAAGTGCGTTTTTAAGCGCGGCCGCAAGTACAATGGCCGTGCCGTGCTGGTCGTCGTGAAAGACGGGGATATCGCAGGATTCGATGAGCCTGCGCTCTATATCGAAGCACCTCGGCGCGGAAATGTCCTCGAGATTTATGCCGCCGAAGCTCGGCGCGATTGCTTTGACCGCGGCGACTATTTCATCGGAGTTCTGGGTGCTCAAGCATATCGGTATCGCGTCTATATCCGCAAATTCCTTGAAAAGCACGCATTTGCCCTCCATCACGGGCATCCCCGCGAGAGGTCCTATGTTGCCCAATCCCAACACCGCGGATCCGTCCGTGACGACTGCGACGGTATTCCAACGCCGCGTGAGCGAATAGGACAGCTCGGGATCGTCCTTGATCGCAAGGCAGGGCGCCGCAACGCCAGGAGTGTATGCGAGGGAAAGAGCCTCCTTTCCGTCCACTTTCACCGTGGATTTCATTTGTATTTTGCCCTTCCATTCAAAGTGCTTTTCAAGCGAAGCCTTTTGATAATCCATATTGCCTCCGATATAAGTGCGTTTGTTTAAGTTTACTACAAAGCGGAGGGATAGACAACTCTATACGGCAAATGAGTTGAAAAAGATAAAATTATCATATATAATTTAATTATGAAAACGTTGACGTATAAGCAAATTGCGGATTGCGTCCGCAAGCTCACAAAAGCGTGCGCCGAGGTGACTCCGTCGTGCGCGGCGGCAATGCGCGAGGCGCGATCGAAGGAAACAAACGAAAACGCCTGCTTTGCGCTGGATATGCTGCTTGAAAACGCAGAAGTCGCGCGCAAGAGAGGTTTGCCGGTGTGTCAGGATACCGGCATGGCGGTAGTTTTTGCGGAATTGGGACAGGACGTTCATATCGAGGGCGGACTTTTGACGGACGCAATAGACGAGGGCGTTCGCAGAGGCTACGGAGAAAACGGCTTCCGCGCAAGCGTGCTCGACCCTATCAACAGAGTGAATACCGGCGACAATACGCCCGCGGTGACGCATATCTCGATAGTTGACGGCGACAGCTTGAAGCTGACGTTTTTGCCAAAGGGCTTCGGCAGCGAAAATATGTCGAAGCTGTATATGCTCACTCCGTCCGCGGGACTTGAAGGCGTGAAACGCTGCGTTGTCGAAGCGGTCGAAGCCGCCGGCTCCAATCCCTGTCCGCCAATGGTGGTGGGAGTAGGTATAGGCGGCACTGCGGAAAAGGCGATGCTAGTCGCCAAGGAGCAGCTTTTGCGGGAAATAGGCGAGCGCAGTCGGGACGCCGAGCTCGCACGTATGGAAGAGGAGCTGACCTCCCGAATAAACGCCTTGGGCATAGGCGCGCAGGGCTTTGGCGGCAACACTACGGCGCTCGCCGTGCACATAGGCAAATATCCCACGCATATATCCGCGCTGCCTGTCGCTGTGAATATACAGTGCAACGCCGTCAGGCTGGCAAGCGCGATACTGTAGGTGAAATATGAATTGGAAAAGCATTTCCGCTCCGTTTGACAAGGCCGCAATCGCAGCCTTGAATGCGGGAGACCGGGTGAAATTGAGCGGCGCCGTCTATACCGCGCGCGACGCGGCGCACAAGCGTTTGTTCGAAGCGCTGCAAAATGGGACCGAATTGCCCGTGAGCTTAAAAGGACAGGGGATATATTATGTGGGCGCATGCTTTAAGGACGGCTCGCCAATATCGGCGGGGCCGACCACTGCGATGCGCATGGATAAATACGCCCCCTCGCTTTACGACAACGGAGTTGCCGCAAGTATCGGCAAGGGAGACAGAGCGCGGGAGGTTTACGATGCGATCGTCCGCAACGGAGGAATTTACTTTGCCGCGATCGGCGGCGCGGGCGCGATATATGCCGATTGTATAAAGAGCGCGAGACTTGTATCGTATCCGGAATTGGGGACGGAGGCGATATATGAGTTTGAGGTGAAAGACTTCCCGCTTATAGTCGCTATAGACTGCAAAGGGAACGCGATTTATCATAAGTAATAAGAAAAAAGCGGCAAAAACGCCGCTTTTTTGTCAATATTTTTTCATTTGAGACTCAATTTAAACCGAAACGAGTCGAGCTTCAAGGCGTACAGACAAAGAATCGCGACTGCGGCGGAAATCGCGCCTTGCGCAAAGTCGAAGGGCAGAGCGACAAGCGCGCTCGTCACTGTGCCGTAAAATAAGGATTGGCACATGAAATAGCCGAGCATCATCAACGTTACGCTTACGAGCGAGGCAAAACAGGAAAATACGATTTTTAAAATATAAAGTTTTTTAAGCGCGCGTTTATCGTCCCCGTCGGTTTTCGCGACCATTTTGTCATAACGTCTGTTTATCAGGTAAAAAAGCGATCCTGCGACAAGTCCCTCCACGGCTTTTATTACGAGGGTGTAGAGCATTGTTGCGGGATAGGCGTACATGTCTCCGAAAAAGGCGCCCAGCCCGCCCGCAAGCATTGCGGATACGGGATTGAAAAGCGCGCCCGCAATGAGGATAACCGCGTCGCCGAGGTTGAAATAAAACGCCTGATTGGAAAATCCTATTATCGTGCCTACAAAGACGAGCGCGGTCATTACCGCGGTATAGGCTACGGCCTTGGTCGTCATTCTTCCTATCTTTTTTCCGTCGGGTCTGCGTTTTTCTTGCGCGGCTTGCGCCGTGGTGCTTTCTGCAGAGGACGAGAGCTGCGGCGCGTCGGGCGCGGTCGCTTCTGCGTCGGGAAATTCGCTTCGGCGTGTTTGCGCTCCTTCGGAAGCGCTGTCCGTCGGGAGAAATTGCGCGGTTTGTTCCGTTTGAGTTTTGTCGTCCATAAAAAAATCTCCACTTTATTTGCGGAGAAGAAAAGGGCATAGCATATATCAAAGCATGCCCGCTTAAGCGGGACGTACGATATATACCCTGCAAATTCCTTCCCATTCTGACTGTTACAGGCGGTTGCGGAATCTCACCGCATCGGCTGTTGGGGCTGTTGGACTCGTCCGCATAAGCGGCATTACCACCGGTCGGGATACACCCAATCCAAAGAATTTATACGCACAGTATAATTCCGACGACATAACATGTCAACGGTTTGGATAATACTTATTGAATTCGTCGTGGATATTATGGCATTTTAAATGACGCGGAGACGCAGTTGAAAAAGACTTCGCAGGGACATGAAAACGCACAGCGGTATTTGGGACAGATATCCTGTTTGAGAAGCAAGCATAGCCCGAGCTTATAGACGGCGCGCTGCAAAAAATCTATTGACAAATCGCATAGCGGCATATAAACTTGAAGTATGGACAAAAAAATCAATTCGTTTTTCGCATATTACTTTTATTGCGGCTACGACATGTAGTTGCGGTTTGGCGTGCGAAGGCGATAAGCGGAGAGTTTAGCCCGACACCCAAACGGTGTCGGTTTTTTTATAGAAGCAAGATTGCCTCCGTCATGCCGATATACGGATAAACCGCCGACGCAACGATTGCCAACTCGGCGTAAATGCATTATTATAGTAAATAATATATAAGAAATAAATACAACTTGACCGTGTATGCAAAGGAGTTTTGAGACATGATAGTCGTTATCAAAAAGAATCAGGAAAAAAAGCAGGTCGACAATCTGATAAATTGGATAAAAGGGCTAGGCTTAAACGTGCATTTGAGCGAGGGCGAAAATTCGACCGTCCTCGGTCTTGTCGGCGATACCACGAAGGTGGACATCGACCTTATCCGCACGCTCGATATCGTCGAGAGCGTCACCCGCGTGCAGGAGCCTTATAAAAACGCCAATCGCAAATTTCATCCGTCAGACAGTATCATCGACGTGGGCGGGCATAAGTTCGGCGGCAGGCACTTTCAAATAATCGCGGGGCCGTGCTCCGTGGAGAGCGAAAAGCAGGTCATAGAGATCGCGCAGGCGGTGAAAAAGGCGGGAGCTACCGTGCTTCGAGGCGGCGCATTTAAGCCGCGCACCTCGCCTTATTCGTTCCAAGGCATGGGCGTCGACGGGCTCAAGCTGCTGAAAAAGGCAAAGGCGGAGACGGGCATGCCCATCGTGTCGGAAATAATGAGCGAGGAGCATATCGACGATTTCGACGGAGTGGATATCATGCAGGTGGGCGCGCGCAATATGCAGAATTTCGATCTGCTCAAAAGATTGGGCAGGCTCAAAACGCCCATACTCCTCAAGCGCGGCATTGCCGCAACCATAGAGGAATGGCTTATGAGCGCGGAGTACATCATGTCCGAGGGCAATCCCAACGTCATTCTTTGCGAGCGGGGCATACGCACGTACGAGACCTATACGCGCAATACGCTGGATCTGTCGGCGATACCCATACTCAAGGAGCGCACGCACTTGCCCGTGATAGTAGACCCGTCGCATGCCTCCGGCATTTCGAGGCTGGTCAAGCCCATGAGCCTTGCATCCGTGGGCGCAGGCGCGGACGGACTTATCATAGAGGTGCACAACGACCCCGTGCATGCGCTGTGCGACGGCGCGCAATCTCTGCGGCCCGATCAATTCGACGACGCGGTTCAAGCCGTACGCAGGATGCTGCCCGTGGTGGATAAGGAGCTTGACGCATGAAAATCGCGATCTTCGGCATGGGATTGATTGGTGCGTCTTTGGGCAGAGCGATTTTGAAGTATACGGATTATGAAGTATACGGCTTCGATATCGACGAAAACACGCTGCGCAGGGCGGACGAGCTGCGCGCGCATACGAGAGCTATAAGAGACTGCGACTACAATTCGGTAGATATGGCGATATTCGCACTTTGTCCCGACGCGGCGATCGATATGTTCAATAAAGTATGCCCGCTGCTTAAGGACGGCGCGATCGTCGCGGATACCTGCGGCAATAAACGCGCGATAACGGACGAGATGTCGAGGCTGCGGGAGCGCTTTCCTTCGCTTTGCTTCGTAGGCGTTCATCCGATGGCGGGCAGAGAGTACAGCGGTATAGAGTATTCGTCGGCGGATCTGTTTAAAGGCGCGTATTTTATCGTGACGCCCGTCACTCGAGACGGCGTCAGGCTGAAAACCGTCGAAAATCTGTTTTTGTCCATAGGCGCGGCGGGTACGGAGTATTGCTCCGCGCAAAGACATGACGAGATGATCGCTTATACCTCGCAGCTTGCGCACGTTGTATCGAGCTGTTACGTGCAAAATCCTCTGTCCGCATTGCATGCGGGATATTCGGCGGGCAGCTTTGCGGACCTCACGAGGGTCGCAAGGCTCGATCCCGATATGTGGACGCAGTTGTTTTTGCAAAATAAGGACAATCTTTTGAGTTGCATCGACGATTTGCAAGGGAGATTGAGCGCGATAAAGGACGCGTTATCGCGAGAGGACGCGCAAGAAATACGGGCGTTTTTGGCAAAAGGCGCGGAGTGCAAGGAGGCTGCGGATAAAGCCGCCGAGGAGAGAAAAAATGAGCGTTGTTGAGGTCAGGACCGCGCCCGCGTACGGCGTTGTCATAGAGAGAGGAATCCTCGTCGGCCTCGGCGAACGCGTCAGAGGCGTTTCGTCTGCGGCAAAGACGCTTGTGGTGACGGACAGCAACGTTGCGGAGCTGTATCTCGATACTGCCGTCGCCGCGCTGGAAGCGCAGGGCTTCGAAGCGACGAGCTTTGTATTGGAGGCGGGAGAAAAGTCAAAAAACCCGCAGACGTATTTGAATATTATCGACGACCTTGCGAAAAACGGCTTTAAACGTACGGACGCAATCGTTGCGCTCGGCGGCGGCGTGGTGGGCGACGTTGCCGGGTTTGCGGCGGCGACATACATGAGAGGCGTGGATCTGATACAGGTCCCCACTACGCTTCTCGCGATGATCGACAGCTCGATAGGCGGCAAAACGGGCGTCGATCTGCCGCTGGGCAAAAATCTGCTGGGCGCGTTTTATCAGCCCAAGCTTGTCGTTGCGGATATAGAAGTATTGAGCAGCCTGCCGGCTTGCGAGTGGAAGAACGGCGTCGGCGAAGGCGTGAAGTACGCGTGCCTCGCGGGCGGTGAAATTGCGGAAATTTTAAAGCGCGGACTGAACGAAAGCAATCTTGAAAGATTTGTTTATCTTTGCGCCTCGTATAAGGCGGATATCGTAGCGAGGGACGAAAAGGAGAGCGGCTTGCGCATGCTTCTCAACCTCGGGCACACGTTGGGACACGCGCTTGAAAAACAAAGCGGATTTACGATGCCGCACGGCGTGGCGGTCGCATGCGGGATAGAACGTATGGCGTTTGCCGCGCGAACGCGCAGACAGCTTTCCGTCGAAGATCACGAAGCGATAAGGGCGATGCTCGTCAAGTATTCGTTGACCTGCGCCGCGGATATCAACGACGAGATTTTGGCGTACGTAGCAATGGATAAAAAGTCCCAAGGCAAAGAGCATATCTCGATAGTCGAGATCTCGGGGATTGGAGACTGCAGGATCAACAAAATGACATACGACGAGTTTGAAGATTATATAATGACAAAACAAGGCGTTTAAGCATGGAATATAAACGGTAAACATCGGATTTTGCAAAAAGGTATCAAAAGATAATGGACGCGCTTATAAAAAAATCTCAACTTAAAGGCAGGGTTATCGCGCCTGCGTCGAAGTCTGTCGCGCACAGGCTTATGATCGCGTGCGCTCTTGCCGGCGGCAGATACGAATGCGCGGAAGGCGGCAAAGACATGCTCGCAACGGCGCGGTGCCTCGAGGCAATATCGGGAAGCCTGCGTGAATTTATAGAAAAAGGGCATAGCCGCGACGGTGAAACCGTATTTCTCAACGCGGGCGAAAGCGGTTCGACCTTGAGGTTTTTATTGCCCGTCGTTTGCGCCGCAGGCATAAACGCGGTCATCGACGGCGAAGGGAGACTTAAGGACAGACCTATAGAGGATCTGATATGCGCGCTTGAAAAGCACGGCGCGGTCATCGGTCGCGAAAATGATCGTTCGCTCCCGCTTACGACAAGCGGCAAGCTCGAGGCGGGCGAGTATAGAATAAGGGGCGACGTCAGCTCGCAGTACGTGACGGGATTGCTGTTCGCATTGCCTTTGCTTGACGGGGACAGCGCGATCTTTATAGAGAGCGAGATCGTTTCCGCAAACTATATCGATATCACTCTCGACGTGTTGAAAAATTTCGGTATAAAGATCGAAGCGTTTGAGGGCGGATATTTTGTGAGAGGAAATCAAAAATATGCAGTGCCGCATGATTTAAAAGCGGAGGGCGATTGGTCGTCGGCTGCGTTCATGCTTGCGCTGGGTACGCTTTGCGGAGAGGTGCGGATAGGCGGACTGAATATCCGTTCGTTGCAGGGCGACAGGGTCGTCGTAGATATTATGAAAAAGGCGGGGGCGGATATCCGCTTTGAAGGTGGCGACGCAGTCGCGAAAAAAAGCGTTTTGCATGCGGTGGATTTCGACGCGACGCACTGTCCGGACGCGGTGCCGATAATGGCGGCGCTGCTGTCCTTCGCGCATGGCGCGTCGCATATTTTCGGCGTGGACAGACTGCGCGCCAAGGAGAGCGACAGGCTGGAGGCCGTGCGGTCGATATTGAAATCCTTCGGGATCAGGACGGACTATGCCGACAATGTTTTGACGGTATACGGCGGCTTGCACAAGCCCTGCGCGGCAGACGGATTTTGCGACCACCGTATCGCAATGAGCGCGGCGGTCGTCGCGCTGTGCACGGAGGGAGAAAGCAGGGTGCTCGGGATAGAATGCATGGATAAATCATATCCCTCGTTCATAGAGGACGCGCGCGCATTGGGCGCGGAAATAAGACTTGAGGAGAGCGTATGAAAGCAGATTTTAAATTCCTTAAGCTTGAGATCTACGGCGAGTCGCACGCGCCGGAAATAGGCGTGAAAATCGGCGGCATTCCCGTCGGGTGCGAGCTATCATTGAATCGGGTGGAAAATTTTCTGTCGCGCAGAAGGAGCGTGAACGGCGTATGGTCTACGCCTCGAAGGGAGGAGGACGCGCCGATTATATTGAGCGGGCTAGAAAAGACGGAAACGGGATACGTCGTGGACGGCGAGATAAATATTTGCATAAAGAACTCAAACGTACGCCCCTCGGATTATCTCGATACGGCAGTTGTGCCCCGTCCCTCGCATGCGGATTATGCCGCGTTTGTCAGGGACGGCAAGATCTCAAGCGGCGGCGGCAGATTTTCCGGCAGAATGACCGCGCCCCTCTGTATCGCGGGAGGCATTGCGCAGGAGCTGCTTGATTCGATCGGCATACGCGTTTGCGCCTATATTTCCTCTATAGGAGGGGTGGACGGCGCAAGCTATAAGACGGAAGAAAGCATCGCGCTTCACGGAATTGACGTTGAAACGGAGAATAGACTTAAAGCAAGCGCGTTTGCGTTGCTCGACGAAAGCGTACGTCCGCAAATGGAGGAGCGCATAAGAGCCGCCGCAGCCGACGGCGACAGCGTCGGCGGCACGGTGGATTGCGTCGTGCAGGGTATAGACGCGGGCATGCTCGGCGACGCGATGTTTGACGGTTTGGAGGGGAAAATCGCATATTCCGTATACGCGATACCCGCAGTGAAGGGCGTGGAATTCGGCGCGGGATTTGATATTTCGAAAATGCGCGGAAGCGAGGCGAACGACGAGTTTGTCATAAGAGACGGCGACGTCGCGACGGCTACAAACAACAGCGGCGGTATAAACGGCGGCATTTCAAACGGTATGCCGTTGACGTTACGCGCGGCTTTCAGACCCACTCCGTCCATAGCGGCAAAACAGCGGTCGGTGGACCTTGAAAAGTGCGAAGAATGCGAGCTGAACGTAAAAGGCAGGCATGATTCCTGCATCGTTCCGCGCGCCGTGCCTTGCGTAGAGAGCGCGGTTTCACTTGCCATACTTGACGAGATTTTAGCTTTGCGCGACGGCATCCAATTATATGAATAACGACAAAAACAGCGTTTGACCATCATAAACGACGATATAAACTTTGAATTATGTTATTTAGGTGAGATATGGACTTGATTGAAACGAGAAACAAAATAGACTTTATAGACGACGAGATAGCCGCGCTTTATATAAAACGCATGGAGCTTGCAAAGGAGGTCGCGGCAAACAAACGATCGTCCGGCCTGCCTATAGAAAATCCGGAGCGGGAAAAGCAGATCGTAAGCAGAGTTACGTCCTGCATGCCGGAGGATATAAAGGTTTTCGGCAAGCAGATGTTCGGCACACTGTTTGAAACGAGCAAGGCGTATCAATATCGTATGATCGACGCTCCCGTAAAAAGCGAACTGCGCGAAGCTGTCGGAAACGGAGAACAGCCTTTTCCCGTTCAGGCAAGCGTGGCGTGTCAGGGAGTTGCGGGCGCTTATAGCTGTATAGCGGCGGACAGGCTCTTCCCCATTGCCGACGTTTCATGCTTCCGCACTTGGGATGCGGTCTTTTCCGCAGTGGAAAAGGGTCTTTGCGAATTCGGCGTGTTACCTATCGAAAACAGTACGGCGGGCAGCGTAATAGGCGTATATGACCTGATGAGAAAGCATAAGTTCTATATCGCGCGCAGTATAAAGCTGCGCGTCAAGCATTATCTGCTTGCGCGAAGCGATGCGCATATCGAGGACGTCAGAGAGGTGGCATCGCACGACCAGGCTTTGGCGCAATGCGCTTCCTTTCTGTCTAGCTTGGGCGATATAAAGATAACCAGATGCGACAACACCGCCTCGGCTGCGAAGCTCGTCGCGGAGAGCGGCAGGGACGATATAGCCTGTATCGCCTCGAAGGAGTGCGCGGATATTTACGGACTTAAGGCGCTTAAGGCGGGCGTGAACGACATCGGCAATAACTATACGAGATTTATCGCCATATCCAAAAAATTGCGCGTATATAAGGGCGCGAACAGGATAAGCGTAACTGTAAACCTCGCGCACGAGGCGGGAAGCTTAAACAAGATACTCAACAGGTTTTCGACATTGGGACTCAACCTTACGAAGTTGGAATCCCGTCCCATACCCGACAGCCCCTTCGAATTCACTTTTTATTTCGATTTCGAGGCGGACGCTAGGACTGCAGAGGTGCAAAATCTGCTTGCCGAAATTGAGGAAAAAGCGGACGACTTCGCGTTTTTGGGCGCGTACGAGGAGATGTGATGTCAAGCTACTGCGTCATAGGCAAAAGTCTGCCGCACACTATATCGCCAATCATACACGGCATGCTCGGAAATGCCGATTACGGCGTTCGCGAATTGGCAAGCGTTGCGGAGCTGCGCGCGTTCGTGCAAAGCGCGGATTGCGACGGCTTCAACGTGACGATACCGTATAAACGCGATATAATTCCCATGCTCGACGGGCTGTCGGAGAGCGCGTCGGAGATCGGCGCGGTGAACACCGTCGTGAAAGAGAACCGAAAATATATCGGATACAACACGGACGCGGAGGGAATGAGCTTCGCCATCAAAGAGGCCGGCATCGCGCTGAACGGCAAAAACGTGCTTATTCTCGGCAGCGGAGGCACCTGCAATACCGCGAAATACGTGTGCAAAGCCGAGAGCGCGGCGCGCGTCGACGTCGTGTCGAGAACGGGCGAGCTCAGATCGGAAGAGCACACGTCTGAACTCCAGTCACCAACAATGATCTC
>CANDBZ010000019.1 GCA_947383095.1 uncultured Clostridia bacterium
CATTCATTGAACGATCTAACCTCGCAGTACGCTTCCATAAGCTCGTATTTATATTTCTTAATTATGCTTTTACTTCAACTCCATTATATTATGCACACAATTTATATCTAAACGGAAAGCTGGTAACGGACTTGGTTATACCCGATACCGTTACAGAAATAAAACAATTTGCGTTCTATGGTTACAGCAAACTCACAAGTATAACAATTCCCGACGGCGTGACAAGCATTGGAGAACGCGCGTTCTATGGTTGTAGTGGGCTCACGAGCATAACCATTCCCGACGAAGTGACAAGCATTGGAGAAAGTGCGTTCGATGGTTGCCGCGGTATTAAAAGCATAGCCATACCAAAAAATATAAAGCGCATTTCCTATGCTGCATTTGCTAACTGCATGAACCTTAAAACCGTAAACTGGAATGCAATTGAGTGCACTAAAGTCGGTAGTACGATAATTAACATTTGGCCTGGATGTGATAATCTAACAGAAGTCATCATAGGCCAAAACGTAAAGAGTATTCCCCGCAATGCATTCCTGGACTGCGAAATCACGAATCTAAACATACCCGACAGCGTTACTAATATTGAACCTGGCGCGTTCTGGGACTGTAGCCGTTATCTTTTAGACATTACAGTATCGTCCAATAATCCCATATATCATGTGATTAACAATTGTTTGATTGAAAAAACAACTAAAACACTTATTTTGGGTTGCAAAAACAGTGACGTTCCAACCGATGGAAGCGTTACAAATATTGCCACTTATGCGTTCTCTAATTGCAGCGGGCTTACAAGTATAACGATACCTGCTAGTGTGACGAGCATTGGCTACAATGCGTTCTCCGGTTGCAACGACCTTAAAGAAGTCCATATAACGGATATAGCGAAGTGGTGTGGAATAACGTTTGCAAAGTCGGCTAATATTTCTACTTCAAACCCATTGCATTATGCACACAACTTATATCTCAACGGAGAGTTGGTTACCGACTTGATTATTCCCGATACCATTACAGAGATAAAACGGCTTGCGTTTGATCGTTGTACAAGCATAACCAGCGTAACCATACCCGACAGCGTGACAAGCATTGGCAGTGATGCGTTCTCTCAATGCAACAACCTTAAAGAAGTTCATATAACAAATATAGCCAAGTGGTGCGGGATAGCGTTCGAGGACAGCGCTTCAACTCCATTATCATATACATGCAGATTATATCTTAACGGAGAGTTGGTGACAGACTTGGTCATACCCGATACCGTTACAGAGATAAAGAACTATGCATTCTATTATTGCACCAGCATTACGAACATAACCATACCCGACAGTGTGACGAGCATTGGCATTTGGGCGTTCTATTGTTGCAGCAAGCTTTCGAGCGTAACAATACCGGACAGCGTGACAAGCATTGGCAGTGGTGCGTTCTCTCATTGCAACAACCTTAAAGAAGTTCATATAACAAGTATAGCCAAGTGGTGCGGGATAGCGTTCGAAGATAGAGGTTCAAATCCATTATATTATGCACACAGATTATATCTAAACGGAGAGTTGTTGACAGACTTGATTATACCCGATACCGTTACAGAGATAAAAAATTGGTTCGCTGGTTGTACAAGCATTACAAGCATAACCATATCGGACAGTGTAACAAGCATTGGTAGTGGTGCGTTCTCCGGTTGCAGCGGACTTGAGGAAATGACAATACCGTTTGTAGGCGAAAGCAGAAAGACAGCAAGTGATACATATCAATATCCTTTTGGATATATATTCGGTGAAAACAGTTCAGGCGGAAGGACAACAACACAGTATTATTATGGAAGTAGTACGTCGTCTAAAACAAGCAGTACATACTATATACCGACATCGCTTAAGAGAGTAACTGTAACCGGAGGAAATATATTATACGGAGCTTTCCATAATTGCAGTAGCCTGACGAGCATAACTATATCAGACAGCGTGACGAGCATTGGCGACGCGGCGTTCAATGGTTGCAGTAGCCTGACGAGCATAACTATATCAGACAGCGTGACGAGTATTGGCAGTAGTGCATTCTATGGTTGCACCGGTCTTACGAGTATAACTATACCCGACAGTGTGACGAGTATAGGCGCAAGGGCGTTCGAGGGTTGCAGCGGACTAGAGAAAATAACATTGCCGTTTGTAGGAGCAACAAAAAATGGAACAACGGATACTTACTTTGGATATATATTTGGAGCAAGTGGTTCTAGTAATCAATCAAGCTGTGTGCCACGCAACTTGAAAGAGGTAATAATAACGGGTGGAACAAGCATTAGCAATTATGCGTTCCAGACTTGTACAAACATTACAAGCATAACCATACCCGAGAGTGTGACGAGTATTGGCTATAACGCATTCCAAGGTTGCAGCGGTCTCATCGATATATATTTCGACGGCACAAAGGCAGAATGGGATGCGGTTGAAAAAGGCAGCGATTGGAATAGAGGCACAGGCAACTACACTCTTCACTGCACAGACGGCGACTATGACAAGAACGGCAACAAGATAGAAAGCTGACAAGCTTTCATCCGCAAAGACCGTTCGTTCGGTTTGTGGGGAGAATGCAAAAGCGACGCAGATTGCGTCGCTTTTGCTCTTTTGTGCTTCTATGCTTTTGTCTTTTGTAAAAACTCTTTGACCCGCCGTTTGCATGCTTACACTCGACGGAGCAACCTCAATTATTATATCACAAGCAGCTTTAGCGCGCAAGCATTGCACGCGCAATTCGACATATTTCAACAATGTTCGACATTTGATACTTCGTTTTATGCGCATTCTTCAGTCTTTATTTCGTGTATGTTTTCGACATAATTCATCATTTTTCGACAATGCGCTATAGCTGTTTATCTGCTGTTTGCATTCAATTTGTCTATCGTTTGTCGACATTATTCAACTAATTTCGACAAGCACATATCCCGACTTATCCGCCGCGCATTTCTCATTAGCTATTGCGATATTCGACATTTTTCTCGTTTATTCGACAATAACGCTAATGAGATAGCTACTCTTGTACAACCATTGCTTCTCAAACGTCTGACATATTTCGAGTTTTTTCGACAACGTATTTAAATCTCCAATCAAAAACAAAAAGTTTTTTTCTCACATTGTTTTCGACAAATTTCGAGCTTATTCGTCAATTTCTGTTTCATCGTCAGACGCGGGACGGACATATTCCTCGGCGCACAGCTCGGCTTTGAGTCCGCACATGCCGCAGGAGTTTTTGAAGACGACGGGCACGACCTTATGGGCGACAACCGCCGCGACGACGCACCAAACCGTATCGGTGGGCAGGAATACCGCCGCGCCCGTAAGCCACGCCTTGCTCAAATCCATCGCCTTGCCCATATAAAAATTGAGCATGAGATACATGTACGTCACGCCGAAGGTATACACGATCGCCATAGTGACAAACGCGCCTGCGAGCAGCCGCCAAAGCCTGGGACGCGAGGTATTGCGCGCGCCTCTCGCGACCAACGCTCCCGCGGGCACCGCAAAAATATAGCCTATCAGATACCCGAAAGTGGGCTGTAGCACGTACGCAAATCCGCCGCCCGCCGTAAATATCGGTATGCCGACAAGCCCCATCGCGAGATAAACCGCAACCGCAACCGTCGCGTCCTTTGCGCCGAGCGTGAGCGCGCACAGTATGCACACGGCGCATTGCATGGACACGGGCACTATGCCTATGGGGAATTTTATAAACGCGCCTACCGCGATGAGCGCGACAAACACCGCGATAAGCACAAGCCGCAAGGTGCGACTTCTCGTTTTACTGCGTTTTATCATTGCGACGTTTTCTTTTGAGCGTATCATTTTTAAACTGATCCCGTATTTTACAGCTTGAGGCTGACTTCTCCTGCGGACAGCGTTTCGCGCTCTCCGTTGTCATATTCCACTTGCAAGCGGCAGTTGCCGTCTATCCCCGTTGCGCGCGCCGCGCGCATCACGTCGCCCTTGACGACGGTTATCTCTCTGCCGACAACAAACGACCTCGCCCTGTACGCCTCCGCGACGGTGCGCCTGTCAAAGCGGTCGTACAACTCGAAAAACCTGTTCAGCACGCACGCCGCCGTCTTATTGCGCGCGTCCTCCACGCCGTCGCAGGCAGAAGCCGCTATATCCCTTATCTCCGGCGCAAAGCCGCCGTTCGGCTCCGTGACGTTTATGCCTATGCCCGTCACGGCGTACTCGACGCCGCCGCTTTCCAAATCCGCGACTGCTTCCGTCAATATGCCGCAGCACTTTTTATCCTCGACGTATACGTCGTTCACCCACTTTATACGCGTATGTCTGCCGCCCGCGGCTTCTATGCCGTCCGCAACCGCGACCGCCGCCATGACCGTGAGAAAAGGCGTTTTATCAACGTCCGGCCGCAGTATGACAGTGAAATATACTCCCGCTTCCGGCGGAGAATAGAATTTTCTTCCCGCTCTGCCCTTGCCGCCCGTCTGCTTGCATGCGAATATTACCGTCCTCTCTCGGGCTCCCTCTGCGGCGAGCTTCTTTGCGACGTTGTTTGTGGAATCCGCCTCCTGATAAACGCGTATATCTATATCGCGCGCCGTAAGATATTTCCTTATGCCCTGTTCGCTCAAGGCATTGACGTGCCTGGGCAGCATGTATCCGCTTCCCGTCAGGGATTCCAATTTTAAGCCTTCCTTTTTCAGCGCCGCAATCCCTTTCCAGACCGCCGTGCGACTGACGCCCGAAACGCGCGCGATCTCCTCGCCCGAAACATACTCGCCGCGGCGCTCTTCGAGTATTTTGAGTATACATTCTTTTGTGTTCATCCCGCCCTCCGACGCTCTTTTGCAAAAGTATAATATTTTAAAGCGTCGTTGTCAACCAAAGCGTCATGCAAAGGTTGACAATGGTATGCTTACGTAAGAAATACAAACAACATTGCGCACAATATTCCCGCTATCAGGCTCGCCGACGGGACTCGTCCGCCCGCCATATCGATAGATTGCGGCAGGATTTCGCATACGGTGACGTACAGCATCGCGCCGCCCGCAAGCGCAAGACATATGCCCGTCGCAAGCGCGCCCAATCCGCCCACCGCAAGACCGAGCACCGCGCCGATAACCGTCGCAAATCCCGCAAGCGACGTGAGCAACACCGCCTTTACTCCGCTCACGCCTCCGCTTACAAGCGGCGCTGCTATGACCATGCCCTCCGGTATATTGTGAAGCGCGATAATGATCGCCACAAGCACTCCCGCGCTCGACTGCATTGCCCCCGCCGCCCCGATAGCCATGCCTTCGGGAAAATTGTGCAAAGCTATCGCAAAAAGCATGACGGTACCTGCCTTTATCATCTCTCGGCGACGGCTGTCCGCGTCGCCGTTTACGGAGGCGGAAGCCGCTCGCACGGAAACCATACGGTTATCCGTACGCTTGTTCTGCGCATTCTCAAATCTATGCGCCCTTTCGTTTGCAAAAGCGTATTTCGCCTGCGCCCGCACGACTGCGTTCGCCCTGTAAGCATCTATGCGTACGGTATGTTTTTTCTTTTCTATGAAGTCCAATAGCTTATTTATCCCGAAAATCACCGCCATGCCGAGGACGACTGTTGCCGCGATTAGAAACACGCCGCCCGTATTACCCAACGACGAAGCCGCTTCTATCGACTCCGGTAGCATTTCAAAAGCGACTACGCCCAGCATTACGCCTCCCGCAAAGCTCAACACTCGCCCCATGAGCGCGGAGCTCCCGTTTTTAAGCAGCGCACCCGCAAGTCCGCCGAGTCCCGTCCCCGCAACGCCGGCGACCAGAGAAAGCGCTAAAATCAACCCATTCATATTCACCTCGTAAAAGCATATTCGGTCAAGCGCCCATAAATACGAGCATACCATCGGGCGCAAAAATCATTCCAATAATTAACTTCTCCGCACCCGACGCTTTTTTAAATTTTTATACATACTATATTTATGAAAAACAAAGGCGTTGCAAAACTTCTCACAGCATTTATTTTAGCCGCGGCGGCAGCAGTCGCGGCGATGACCGCAGGAGGCTATATGCCGAGATACGACGTTGCAAACGCAAGCTCTTACGAGCCCAAGCTGATAGCTCATTTTTCCACATATTACGGCGAAAGCTCGCAAAGCAGAAAACACAACGTCGAGCTCGCCGCGCGCAAGATCGACGGGACCGTTCTTTATCCCGAGGACGAGTTTTCCTTTAACGACACGGTTGGCAAACGGACGGAAGCAAACGGCTTCAAAAGCGCGCTGATCATTCAGGACGGCTCCTTTGTGGAGGGAGTGGGAGGAGGCGTATGTCAGGTGTCAAGCACGGTATACAACTGCGCTTTGCTCGCAGGCATGACGATATCCTCCATACGGCCTCACTCGCTGCCCGTCAGCTACGTCGCGCCCTCCTTTGACGCTATGGTTTCGTCGGAGACGGATTTCCGTTTCGTCAACACCGTATCAGGTCCCGTGACGTTGAAGGTCGTTGCGGACGGCATGTATATACGCGCGGAAATCTACGGCATAGACGGAGTGAGCGTACGCAGACGCTCCGAAACCGTCGCGGTGCTTCCCCACGAAACGGAGTATATAGACGACGACACTCTGCCGCTCGGCAAAGAGGTGATCGACTCCTACGGCAAGGACGGGCTGAAGTCCGAAGGCTATCTCGACTTTTTCGAGAACGGGAAAATGATACGATCCGTCTTGATCCGCCGCGATACGTACAAACCGCAAAAGCGCATAATCCTGCGGGGCACAAATCCCGATTTGCCCGTAGAGCAATAATTTCGTCGACGCATATCTCCTGCGCGGGCGCATTCGCGTCCGCGCAGTTGCATATTGACTTGATAAGCTGAAATAAGCTATAATGTATTTATTCAATATTCAAGGAGTTTGCAATGGAATATCAGACAAGATTTCAAGAATGGCTTACCTGCGACGAGGTTTCTCAAGACGACAAAGCAAGGCTGTCGGCGCTCACCGAGGATGAAAAAAAGGAAGCGTTTTTCGCTCCGCTCGAGTTCGGCACGGCGGGCATGCGCGGCGTGCTCGACGTAGGTATAAACCGCATGAACGTTTTCACCGTAAAGCGCGCTACCAAGGGACTTGCGGATTATATCAATTCGCTCGGAGCCGAAGCCGCAAAACGCGGCGTAGTCATATCCTACGACACGCGCAGGTTTTCAAGCGAATTCGCCATTGAAGTCGCAAAGGTTCTTTCTGCAAACGGCATTGCCGCTCACCTCTTCGAAGACGTACGCCCCGTGCCGATGTGCTCTTTTGCGATAAGACGTTTAAACGCGATCGCCGGCGTTATGATAACCGCGTCGCACAACCCCAAGATCTACAACGGATATAAGGTATACGGAGACGACGGAGCGCAGATGTCGCCCGTATCGACCGCTAAAGTGGTGGAATTTATAGATAAAACCCCGTATTTCGGCATAAAGAGCGCGAACGCAGACATTTGCGCGCAGTCGATAAAGGGGATGGACAACGTCAGGATAGACGACTTTATCACCGTTATCGGCAAGAGCGTGGACGAGGATTATTTTGCGCGGATAAGCAAGCTTTCGCTGTCGCCGTCCGCGGTAAAAACCAACGGCGCCAAGGTGCGCCTTGTCTACACCCCTATACACGGCAGCGGATATATGCCCGTCACGACCATCCTCGGCAAAATGGGCATAAAGGTCAACGTCGTCGAAGAGCAGGCAAAGCCCGATACGGAATTTTCCACCGTGCGCGTACCCAACCCCGAAGAGGCCGACACGCTCAAGCTCGGCGTTGAGCTTGCCGACCGCATCGGCAGCGACATCGTTATCGGCACAGACCCCGACGCGGACAGAATGGGCGTAGCTATACGCAACGACAAAGGGGAATTTGTCTTGCTTAACGGCAATCAGATAGGCGTTTTGCTTTGCTACTACATATTGCGCCGCAAGTCCGAAGACGGCGTTTTGCCCAAAAACGGCGCGATTGTCAAGACCATCGTGACAACGGAGCTTGCCCGCAAGCTTGCGGATTTTTATAACGTCGCGACCTTCGACGTGCTCACGGGCTTCAAGTTTATCGGCGAAAAGATCAAGGAATGGGAGGACAGCGGCGAGTATGAATATCTGTTCGGCTTCGAGGAGAGCTATGGCTCGCTTGTCGGAACTCACGCAAGAGACAAGGACGCGGTCGTCGCAAGCATGGTCTTTGCCGAGATGGTATGCTATCTGGACACCGTCGGCGAGACTGTTTACGGCGTTTTGCAGGAGCTGTATAAAAAATTCGGATACTTTGTCGAAAAGGCGAAATCAGTGACCTTCGGCGGCTTGGACGGCATGGAAAAGATGAAAAATATCATGCTCGCGTTGCGCACGGCGAAGTACGACGAGATAGCCGGCACGAAGGTGCTTGCGGTCAGCGACTTCGTCATCGGACGAAAGACGTATGCGGACGGCGCGTCGGAAGAAATCACGCTGCCCAAAACCAACGCCCTCAAGCTGCATCTGCAAAACGGGGATTGGATCTGCGTGCGCCCCAGCGGCACGGAGCCGAAGCTCAAATTTTACGTGGCGACCTCAAAGCCCTCGCAAGAGGAAGCGTCGCGGCTTGCCGAAAAATATCTCGAGCATATGCAAAGCCTCGTGAAATGACCCCTCGGAGCGCGCAATGAAACGCGCTCCTCTTTTTATCATATAATATAGAATATTGTTTAAGGAGAGTATATGAAAGTATTGCTTTTCAACGGAAGCTCGCATGCCAACGGATGCACGTTCACCGCTTTGACGGAAATCGCAAAAGCGCTCAACGAAGAGGGTATCGAAACGGAAATTTTGCAAATCGGCGCGCAGCCGATACGCGACTGCATAGGCTGCCGACGCTGCGCCGACTCGCACAAGTGCGTATTCGACGACGATATCGCAAACGCTTGGATAGAAAAAGCAAAGTATGCGGACGGCTTTGTTTTCGGCACGCCCGTATATTACGCGCACCCGAGCGGACGCATTCTGTCCGCAATGGACAGAGTTTTTTATGCCGGAGGCGCAAATTTCGCACACAAGCCCGGCGCGGTGATCGCATCGGCAAGGCGCGCGGGCACAACGGCCTCCCTCGACGCGCTCGTCAAGCACCTGACTATAGCGCAAATGCCCGTCGTATCGTCGACGTATTGGAACATGGTGCACGGAAACGTCCCCGACGAAGTGCGACAAGACCTCGAAGGTATGCAGACCATGCGCAATCTTGCAAAAAACATGGCATGGCTGCTTAAATGCATCGAAGCGGGCAGAGCCGAGGGGATCGAGATCCCTAAAACCGAAAAGACAGTCCGCACCAACTTCATAAGATAACGACAGCCGCGCAAAGCGCGGCTGTTTTCATTTTCCCGAATTTGTTTACTGTTGCTTCGATCGCGCCCGTTTTTACTCCTCAAACGGATCCCAAAGGTATTTATCCAAATCGACGGTAAAGTCCTTGCCGACTTCAATTCCGTCCTCCTCGAGTCTTGCCGCCTGCACCGCCTTGCCGCCGAAGGCAAACGCCTCCGCGCATCCGCCGAACCTGTTCACCACCCTGAAGCACGGTATGCTTTCGGGATCGGGATTGAAATGCAAAGCATAGCCTACCGCCCTCGACGCTTTGGGCGAGCCGCAAAGGCAAGCGATTTGCCCATATGTCGCCACCCGTCCCGCGGGAATTTTTTTGACCTGCTCGTATACTTTATCGTAAAAGCTCATCTTATTACCAATTATATAATAACACTTTTTATGAAAAAAATTCTTTTTCAAGGATTTCCGCAGCGTCGCCCACAAGCTTCGCGCAAGGTCTCGATTTATAATACTCCGGCGTGCGCGCGTCCGGTTGGGGATTAGTAGCGGCGAGTTTGGCGCCCAACAAATCCCGGCAAACAATGCTTCCGTTTGCCTGCTTAAACTCGCCCGCAAGCTTTTGTATCAACGCATAGTGCTTTGCCTTTGCCTCTATGCCCTCTTCGCTGAAGTCGCAGCCTTTGAGCAACCCGGCGACGATGCCCATCGCGCTGACCGTGCCGCATATCTCCCGCAGTCTGCCGAAGCCGCCGCCGAAAGACGACGACGCCCTCATGAGAATATCCCTGTCTATTTGCAGCTCGTCGGCAAAAGCGGCGACGACCGCTTGAGTGCAGTTATAGCCGGAAAGAAAATTTTTTTCTGCGATCTCTCGTTTGGTCATAGACTACTTCTGTATTTCCCTCAAAGCCGCCTCGAGATAATTTTTATCCGCAAGGCTTTCCACGTTGCCCGCGTCGACTGCGGCGGCAATATCTTTATCTATAGGCAATCTGCCCAAAACCTTGAGGTCGAAGTCCGTCGCGACCTCGTCCACCTTGCTCGTGCCGAACACGTCTATCTCCTTACCGCAATCAGGGCACTTGATATAGCTCATGTTTTCAACCACGCCGAAGATCTTTATATCCATTTTATTTGCCATTTTCACGGCCTTTTCAACTATCATGGAAACAAGCTCCTGCGGAGAAGTGACGATAATAATGCCGTCGAGCTTTATGGATTGGAACACCGTCAGCGGCACGTCGCCCGTACCGGGAGGCATATCAACAAACATATAATCCACGTCGCCCCATATCACCTCCGACCAAAACTGCTTCACCATACCCGCAATGACGGGACCTCTCCAGATGACGGGGTCGTTTTCATGCTCGAGCAACAGATTTGAAGAGATGATCTTCACGCCCAGCTTGCTTTTGCGCGGATATATGCCCATATCGTCGCCCTCGACGCCTCCGCTTATGCCGAACGCGCGCGGGATCGAAGGTCCCGTTATATCCGCGTCGAGTATAGCCGCGCTTTTGCCCTGCGCCGCAACGCCCGCGGCAAGCAACGACGTCACCAACGATTTGCCCACTCCGCCCTTGCCGCTGACAACGCCGATAACGCGTTTTATACGGGACAGCTCGTGCGGCTTTTCAAACGTTATTCTGCTTGCGCAGTCCTGCGAGCAGGATCCGCAATCGTGATTGCAATCGCTCATATTAAACTCCTTTTAGTTCAGTCGATATTTATACAATCATAATATCACCCAAAACGCGCGCTTTCAAGCAAAAAACCGATAAATTCTCTTCTCGCGATTTGTATATTTCCAGCAGAATTTAGCAATAATCTTAAAAAACCGCAAGGAGTATAAAATATGAAACTTATCGACAGCAAAACACTTCTCAATCTCGCAAAAGCCTATGCGGGCGAAACGCAGGCGTATACGCGCTATAAATTCATAGAATACGGCGCGCGCAACGAGGGCTACAACGCCCTGTCCGAGGTGATCGACAAAATCGTCTTCAACGAATTCAATCATGCGCGCATGCTATACACGGCGATACAGCAAGCGAGCGACAAAACGATAGACAACATCGACATCGCCACGGGATATCCCTTCAAGGAAAAATGGAATCTTATTGAAAATCTTAAACTCGCGGCCGAGGACGAGGCGGCGGAAATAAAGATATATAAGGAATTTGAAAAGACTGCGCACGACGAGGGCTTTGAAGAAATAGCGAATCTCTTCAAGATGATAGGCTCCGTCGAGGAATGTCACAAAAAGCTCTTTGAAGACTTGCATAATCAAATGTCCACGGGCACGCTGTACAAAAAGCCGAAATCCGTCAAATGGAAATGCGCGGGCTGCGGATACGAGGCGGAAGGCAAAGAAGCTTGGGACGTATGTCCTCTTTGCAAAGCAAAACAGGGCTTTGTCATGCTCAAGCTTGCGGACGGAACATGTTGAAAGAAAAATGAAAAAATGCGTGTTGCAAAACACGCATTTTTTATTTCCGCAGCCAGCGAAATAAAAGCTAAAATTTCATGATCACGGACATGATAAAATCGATAAATTCCAAAGTATCCTGCATGGCCGACGACGCTTCAGTTATACCCTCTCAATCCCACTTTGCCGACCTTATCCTTAAACAGCGTTGCAAATTCCTCCGCCCGTGCTTTTTCTATCTCATGATATCCGTGCGAGATACACCCCTCGCTGTCTTTGTACTTTTGCATATAATAACGCTTGCCGCCCTCGACCCAATCCGCGATCTTCGCCATATCCTGGGCGGTATGGAACTCCTTTATTATCGTCGTGCGAAACTCGAAATCTATGCCGCTGTCCTTGAGCATGCGCATACTCTCGTTTATTTTCCCCAGATCCACCTCTTTGAGCCCGACAGTAAACGCATATTTTTCGGGGCTGTTTTTTATATCCATGCCGACATAATCCAACAGCCCGTCGCGCAACAGGCTCTCAAGCACGTCGGGGCGCAAGCCGTTGGTATCCAGCTTTGTCGCATAACCCATTTCACGCACGCGACGGTAAAAATTCGCGAGTCCGGGCTGCAGCGTCGCTTCGCCCCCCGTCACGCAAACAGCGTCGACAAGCCCTTTTCTTCGCTCGAGATAGTCAAACACTTCGCTTTCATCGATGCGCCCCGCGCCGACGTCTCCCAATACAAGCGCGCCGTTGTGACAAAACGGGCAGCGAAAATTGCAGCCGCCCGTAAAGACCGTGCAGCATATTTTCGTGTCGAAATCAACCATAGAAAATTTTTCGTATCCGCATATCAACATAATGTAATTATAATAACACATAAAGAAAAATTGTAAAACAGAAAAACGCCCGACGCCGCAATTTATGGCGGTTATTTGAGTTTACACGAATTGCGCAAGATGATATAATGTAGGCGCAAAAACACATAATACGGTATATGAGCATGAGAAGAGCGCAAGGACGACCTGCCAAGGAAATATTGAAAGAACTTTTGACCCTGTTTGCGGTGTTTTTCAAAATAGGGCTGTTTTCCTTTGGTGGCGGATACGCCATGCTCACCCTGATCGAGGCGGAGGTGGTGGACAAGCACCGCTGGATCACAAAAAGCGAGCTCGGCGACATATTCGCAATTGCCGAAAGCACGCCGGGACCTATCGCCGTCAATACCGCTACGTTTATCGGCACGAAACGTCTGGGCGTGTTCGGCGGGATATTTGCGACGTTGGGCGTCGTGCTGCCCTCGTTTATCATCATCGTAGCGCTTTCTTTTATACTCAACCTCGTCAAGGACAACAAATGGGTGAATTTTCTCTTCAGAGGCATACGCGTCGGCGTGCTGGTGCTGATCGCAAAGGCGGTGTTTTCCTTCTTCAAGGATATGAAAAAGACGCTGTTTTCCTTTGCGATAATGATCATATCGTTCGTCATCGTGTTTTTCTTCAAGGTGGACGTCATATACGTGATACTCGGCACGATCCTCGTCTGCTCCGTTGCGGTCGCCGCAACGACGTGCGTAAACAAACGCCGTTTCCATATCGTAGGCACGCCGGAATACTATAACGAGCGCGTCGGCAAGCCTTTGGACAGCGACGAATACTTTTCCCAAAAAGCGGTTGATATAAACGTAGTCAAGCTTAAAACAGAGATCGCGGATCGCGGCGAAACGGAAGAAGGAGGCATGCCATGATATATCTCGACCTCTTTTGGACGTTTTTCAAGATAGGCCTGTTCACGATAGGCGGCGGTCAAGCGATGATACCAATGATAATGACCAACGTCGTGGACAAGGGCTGGCTCGAGCAAACGGCGCTTATAGATTTTATTGCGATAAGCGAAAGCACTCCCGGTCCGTTTGCGGTGAACATCGCAACGTATACGGGCATAGAGACGGCGGGGATCTTCGGCGCGATATGCGCCACCCTCGGGGTCGTGCTGCCCTCCGTGATCATCATAATAATCGTGGCGAAGCTGCTTTCGGAGTTTATGAAACGCCGCGCCGTGAGCGAGGTTTTTACGGGCGTTCGCTCCACCGTCACGGGGCTTTTGACGTCGGTGTTTTTGACGCTTGTGCTCACAATGCTTTTCGGCATATCCGACATAAGCAATATAAACGGCGTAAGCGTGGACTATGTTGGCATAGCCATGTTTGCGGCGATATTCCCCGCGTCTTTCATAAAGATCAAGGGCAAAAAAATGAAGCCGATCCTGCTTGTGCTCATATCGGCAGCGCTCGGCATACTGTGCTACGGACTGTGCGATCGGTTCGGCGTAAAAATTTGATATAATGTCAAGACGTGCGCGGGCAAGCTTGCCCGCGCATATTTATAAGATAAGATTTGTATTATTACTATATAAATATCTACAATTTTATTTAATTTCCCTATTGTTTTATGGAGCGCGATATTCTATAATACAAAATGTGGAAATAAATCCGCGCTCGCGCAAGCGAAACAGGAGAAATTTATGAGAAAAAAAGCAGCCGAGACGGCGCCGTTGCTCGATGAACAAGGCAGAAAGCCGCTCAAACTCGATTACCCGCAAACCTTCAAGGTCGGTTTTGCATTCGCAATCATCATGCTGTTCTGGACGGCGTACGACTTTGTCGTTCCGCTCCTATTGGAACACGCATACGGACTTCCCAACTCCCTGCGCGGACTCATAATGGGACTTGACAATTTGCTGTCGCTGTTTATGCTGCCGCTCTTCGGCAAGCTATCCGACAACGCGCACGGCAAGCTCGCCAAAAAATTCGGCAGGCGCACGCCGTTTATACTCATAGGCACGCTTGCCTCCATAGTTTTGATGATATTCGTGCCCGTTTCCACGCTCAAGCAACAAAAAACGGCGGACGATTTCATCAAAAAATACGAAAGCAGCTGGACTCAAATCGCTTTGGACAAAAACGGCGCGCTTCTTACGTTCACCGAGGGCGAACATGCGGGCGAGTCGATGACAATTCTCGAAAGAGATTTGAAGGCGATGTACGAAAGCGGCAAAAAGGACTTCTGCGACGTTCCCTACCTCCAATCTCACGGTATAACCAAGGACTATTTCATTTCGTTGAAGCTCGATAGCAAACTGACTTCGAAAAAGGCCGTTCTAAATATGATCGGCAAGACGACCTATTATTACGACGGAGTCGAGATTACCGATATGGACGCAAAGCCCGCGGGCAGCGCCAAGACATATAACGAAATACTTAAAACCAACGAAGATTATAACAAATACGTCGCAAGCTACATGAACAACTGGGAGAGCGACCTCATTTACAAAAACGTCACGCAGACAAAGGCCGGCGGCGCGAGCATAGGCGTGTATATGGTGATACTTTTGCTCGTGCTCGTTGCAATGGCGACGTTCCGCTCGCCCGCGGTCGCGCTCATGCCCGACGTCACGCCCAAGCCATTGCGATCGCAGGGCAACGCGATCATCAACCTTTGCGGCGGCGTGGGCGGCGCAATTGCGTTTTTGATATATACCATAGCTTTATTTAAACCCGGCATAAATACATACGTCATCATATTCTCCTGCGTAGCGGCAGGCATGCTCCTGTTGCTCGCGGGCTTCCTCGCGCTCGTCAAAGAACGTAAAATGGTGCAAAAATGCGAAGAAATTTGCAAAGAATACGGCATTGACGACGAAGAAGAACAAAACGACGAAAACAGCGAAGCCCCTCTCGTCGAAGACGCGCCTCAAATCGACGCGGTCATGGTGGATACGTCAGGCAATTTCGTCGCGGATATGGCGCAGACCCCCGACAATGCCGAAGAGCTGTCCCCAGACACCTTGGAATTTGCAAAAGAAGTCGCGCATAACGCCAAGACTCCTCGCAAATCGCCCAAGGAATGGTGGGCTGCAAAATCGCAAACAGAAAGATCCAAGCTTGTATCGTTCTGGCTCATCCTCGCGTCGATATTCATGTGGTTTATGGGCTACAACGCGATATCGAGCAACCTGTCCGTTTATACCACCAAGACCCTCAACCTGTCCGCAGGCGTTGCGTCAATCATATCGGGCGTGAGCATGGGCATCAGCGCGATCGCGTTCATCCCCGTCGGATATATGGCGGCAAAGATAGGCAGAAGAAAGTCTATTATAATCGGCTTTGCGCTGGCGGTGGTATCCTTCGTGCTTATCTTCGCGTTTGTCAACCCCAACAACAACGCCATGATCCCCGCGGTGCTGTTCGCGCTGTTCTATCTCATAGCGGGCTTCGGTCTTATCATCGCAAACGTCAACACCTTCCCGATGGTCACGGAGCTATCAACCTCTCAAACCGTCGGACAGTATACGGGCTATTACTACATGGCGACGATGTCCGCGCAGGCAATCACGCCTTTCATAGCGGGTCTCGTCATGGACAGCAAGGGCGGCAGCAAGTATCTGTTTGTTTACAGCGCCGTGTGCGTAGCGGTGGCGATCGTGCTCATGATATTCGTCAAGCACGGCGACAGCATGATCATAGGCAAAGGCAGAAAGCTCACAAAAGAAGAGAAAAAACAGATACGTCTCGACGCGCTCGACGCCGACTGATTTCAAATCGAATTGAAAAAGCGCTCCTGAACGGAGCGCTTTTCGCTTATACCGACTCGAAAATTTACCGTTATTTGACTATATTGCCGTCTACGACCACTCTCACACTCAAAGGCTTCACAGTGATTTTGGACTTTATTTCGCGTCCCGTGAACGCGTCCTTACCCGTGCATTTTCTCGATACGCTCTCGGCGGTAGCATTGGCGTATACGGTGATCGCGCCCTTGTCGCAAATGCGCGTATATATCAAAAGTCGGTCGTCGTGCACAAAGCGCGTCTCGCCCGTCAAAAGCTCCGCGTATTTTTCGCGCATTTTGCCGAGCGCTCTGTAGTGCGCGATAAGCTCAACGTCCTCCTGCCCCCAAGGATACGTGCCTCGGTTGAGCGGGTCCTCGAAGCCCTGCACGCCCGCCTCGTCGCCGTAATATACGCAGGGGACCCCGGGCAAAGTGTATTGCAGCGTGCTTGCCAAGCGCAGCCTATTTTTCGCCGAAATATAGCTTTTTTCGTCCAACACGAACTCCGCCCTTTCGCGCTTGCTCTCGGGCGGCGCGATCCCGCTTAAAGCCGTCAGCGCGCGCACGGTATCGTGACTGTCTATCAGGTTCATAAGCGCGTCAAGGCTTTGCTTGGGATAGTTTTCAAGTATAACGCTCACTGTTTCTATAAACGCGTTTACGTCGCCGCTCAAAGCATAAGCGTTTATGGCTTCCTTAAAAGGATAATTCATGACGGAGTCAAGCTGCCCGCCCATGAAATAAGGCCGCCACTCGTCATAAGCTATCTTGACGGAAGCGTCCTCCCAGACTTCTCCGACAATCAGCATATCTTCGCCCTTCGACTTTATGGCCTTGCATAGATCGCTTGTGAAATCTATCGGCAGCTCGTCTACGACGTCGAGCCTCCATCCCGCTATACCCGACTTCGACCATTTGTCTATCACGCCTCCGTCGCCGAGTATAAGCTGTCTGAAGCCGTCTGCGGATTTATTGACGGTCGGCACGACGGTACTGCCCCACCAGCAATGATACAGACGGGGAAAATCGTTGAAGTAATACCAATCGTAATACGGCGACTGCATGCTTTGATACGCACCGACGGTCGGATAATTCCCCTCTTTGTTGAAGTATTTGCTGTCCGAGCCCGTGTGGTTGAAAACGCCGTCCAATATTACCGCAATCCCAAGCTCTTTCGCGCGCGCAACGAGCTCGCGAAATTCCTTCTCCGTGCCGAACAGCTCGTCTATCTCAAGATAATCGCCCGTATCGTAACGGTGATTGGACGACGACTTGAATATGGGCGATAGATATATGCACGTCACTCCGAGGGATTTAAGATACTCCAGCCGCGATATTATACCTTTCGCGTTGCCGCCGAAAAAGTCGTCCGCGCGATAGTCCTTGCCAAATTCCTCTATATCGGGTCGGTCGTTCCAATAGGTGTGCAATCTGCCGCGTTTATTAAACGGAGTCTCGCCCACTTTGCAAAATCTGTCGGCGAAAATTTGATATATAACGCCGCGTTTTGCCCAATCGGGGGTTTTATAGTCATATTTAGATACGGTCAACTGCCATTCTGGCAACCAATCGCCTTTTACAGCAATTCCGTCCGCGCCTCTGCCGAAAAACGCGAGCGAGCCGTCCGCATATTCGCCCTCGAAGCGATACTTCCACACGCCGTATCCGCCAAGCGCAAATTCGCCCTCGAATATATCCTCGCCGTTCTGCGTACGCCTATACGTCAGTTCATAGCGCACGTCCGCGCCGTTGACCTCGCCGCCTTCGCCGTAAATGTGCCTCAAAACAATAAAAACTCTCTTGATCGCCATATTGCAATCAAGAGAAAATTTTATTGACGTCGCGTTCCCGACAAAGGTCGCGCCGTACGGGCGTTTGTCGACAAGAGGATTATACATAGCGTCCTTGTGTTATGATATGCGGCGCGCTATGCGCGCCGCATAAACTTGTTATCGTCACTTGATGGGTTTCAAGCCCCAAATGCGGGTCGCATATTCCTTGACGGCTCTGTCTGCGGCAAAGAAGCCCGCCTTTGCGATATTGACAAGGGACATCCTATTCCACTTCTCCTTATCGCCGTAGGTATCGTTTACCTTATCCTGCGCCTTTGAGTAGCTGTCAAAGTCCGCAAGCACCATAAATCCGTCGGGCTGTCCGCCTCTGCCTATCGTGAGCGAATCCGCGATTTCGCCGAAAGAAATGCCGTTGAGTCCGTGACGGAGCGCGTCAATCAATCTCTTTATCCTCGGGTTGGTCTGATAATAGTGAGATGGGTCGTAGCCCGTCCTCCACATCTGCGCGACCTCGTCCGCAAGCAAACCGAAGAGGAACATGTTTTCGTCGCCTACCTCCTGATGTATCTCGACGTTCGCGCCGTCGAGCGTACCGATCGTCAAAGCGCCGTTTATCATAAACTTCATATTGCCCGTGCCGCTCGCCTCTTTGCCCGCAATGGATATCTGCTCGCTGACCTCGGACGCAGGCATTATCATCTCCGCAAGCGTAACGCGATAGTTTTCAAGGAAAACGACCTTTATCTTGCCCTTGACGTCGGGGTCGTTATTTATCACTTCGCCCAGCGTGCAGATAAAGCGGATTATCTGTTTCGCCATGTAATAAGCGCTTGCCGCCTTCGCGCCGAAAATAAACGTGCGCGGTTTGATATCGAGGTTGGGATTTTCCTTTATGCGGAAGTACAAGTCCAAGATATTGAGCGCGTTGAGAAGCTGACGCTTGTATTCGTGCAGACGTTTGACCTGCACGTCGAAAATGCTGTCGGGATCGACCTCGACCTTGTTCTGCTCAAGTATATACTTTGCAAGGTCGACCTTGTTGGCGCGTTTTATTTCCGCAAGCCTGTCAAGCACCTGTCTGTCGCCCATGAACTTTTGCAGATTTTGCAGCTTCGTCGCGTCCTTAAGCCACTTGTCTCCGATAAGCTCGGTGATTAGCGCGGCGAGACGGGGGTTGGCTTGCGCGACCCAACGGCGATGCGTGATGCCGTTGGTGACGTTTGTAAATTTCTCCGGATGCATTCGGAAGTAATCCGCAAAAACGTCGTGCTTGAGGATATCGCTGTGAAGAGCGGAAACGCCGTTTATCGTGTGCGAGGTCGCGAGGCAGAGATTTGCCATTTTCACCTGTCCGTTGGACAAAATCGCGTTTTTGGAAACCACGTCCCAATTATTGGGATAGTACTTCCACAGCTCGTCGCAGAAGCGTTGATTTATTTCGTGCACTATTTGGAAAATGCGCGGAAGCAGGCTGGAGAACAGATCCTGCGGCCACTTTTCAAGCGCCTCCGCCATGACCGTATGGTTCGTATAGGAAACGGTGTGCGTGGTTATATCCCAAGCCTCGTCCCATCCGTAGCCGTATTCGTCGAGAAGCAGACGCATGAGCTCCGGTATGCAAAGCGTGGGGTGAGTGTCGTTGATGTGGATCGCAACGCAGTCCGCCAGATTGTCAAGCGACGGATTTGTCTTGAGATGCCTGTGCAATATGCTTTGTATGGAGGCCGACACGAAGAAATACTGCTGCTTGAGTCGCAGAGACTTGCCCTCGATATGGTCGTCGGCGGGATAAAGCACCTTATTTATAGACTCCGCGACGGCCTTTGCCGCGCTCGCCTTGACGTATTCGCCCTTGCTGAACATGTGGATATCGAAATCCTGCGGAGCCTCGGAATGCCAAAAGCGTATGCGGTTGACGGTTTGCGTGTCGTAGCCGGATATGCTCATATCATAGGGCACGGCGTTTACCACGGTGCAGTCGCGCTGATTGACCGTAAGCTTGCCGTCCTCCCAGGTCTGATCGACGTGTCCGCCGAATTTGACCGAATATACCTCCTCCGTGCGCGGAGCAAGCCAGACGTCGCCCATTTTAAGCCAATCGTCGGGCTGCTCGAGCTGCCAGCCGTCCACGATGATCTGCTTGAAAAGACCGTAATCGTAAAGTATGGAAAAGCCGCTCGCCGCATAGCCGAGAGACGTAAGCGCGTCCATATACGCCGCCGCCAGACGGCCGAGGCCGCCGTTACCCAAGCCCGCGTCTGGCTCGTAGGCGTATATCTCGTCCATCTTCACGCCAAGCTCCTCGACGGCTTTTGTGACCTCGCGCTCTATGCCCATGTTGAAAAGATGATTGCGAAGCGACCTGCCTAGCAAAAACTCCATGGACATATAATAGATCTGCTTTGCGTTTTTCTCTCGAACCTGTTTTTTGAAATTGACGCGGGTCTGCGTGAGGATATCTCTGACGCACATACAAGTTGCACGATATATCTGCGCCTTGCTCGCGTCCTCCGTCTTGACGCCGAAATATCTCGCCAAGCATGACGACAGTTGAGCGGCAAATTCCTGCGAAGAAACGTTATATTTCATTTTTCCTTCCTTTCTTCCGCTTTCCCCCGGACGAAAGATATCGATTGTGTTATTGTCACCAATAATATATTCTTTTATATATTATTTGAGCAACCGCATAATATTTTACTTTTTTAGTCAGGATATGTCAAATATATAAACAACTATTTTACAGCGAACGGCTTTCGCCGGACACGTCAACCCCCGCAAACGCAACGCGGCTTAAAGCGTTTACCTCCTTCAGACCGCGTCTTTTCCCGCTTAAAAGACAACCCGTTTTGCCTGACCCGATAAAAATTGCGGAATAAAATCGGCATGAACCGCAGTCAAACCGCGATTCATGCCGATAAAGATAAAATATGCTGCAAATCTAAACAACTCTCTGCCCGACAACCGTATTTTATCTAAAGGGATGCTTATTATTCATCATTTTTTTTAGAACCGAATATCGCGTCCATCGGCTTATAAATTGCATCCCATCCCTTTCCTTTAAGTGCGATATTTCTGCGGTACAGAGCAAAATAACACGCTACATATGCCGCAATTGCCACAAAAACCAACGCGCCTATCGCAATCCCCGCAATTGCACCCGCAGACAAACCCTTGCGCGATGCGTCGGGAAGCTTTGGAATAATCACGTCGGATTTATCGGCTATAACCGTTTCGCCGTCAGCGTCCGCAAAATAATTATCGCAGTCGCCGCACCCCCAATACTCGATATTTCCGTCGGCAAAATTCGTTGCTTCTATTCTCCCGACGTATGTCAGGCTGTGCGCAATCATTTCGATTTCGGTCACGTCGCCCTTTGCACCGCAGCGAGTACAATGCTTTGATTTACTTCCCTTTTCCATACAGGTCGCCGCCTTATCGACAGTAAAATCGGCTGCGTAGTCGTGCCCGAGCGCGGCTGTTTCTTCAAACGTAGTATGGTCGCAGCGCGTACAGGTTTCGT
>CANDBZ010000020.1 GCA_947383095.1 uncultured Clostridia bacterium
GCGAGGTCTACGACACGCAGCAGGTCGTTATAGAGTCCGGCGAAGCGATATCCCCCGACGTACGCCTCACCCTCAAGGAAGACGCGGATATAACGATAAAATTCAAAAAGCTCACCAACGACTACACAATAAAGCTTTTAGGCTTCAACGGGGACAGCACGCAGATATACGTCTCCGCCACCTACAACGGCGAGACCGTGCGCGGGTTCGTCCCAAAAGACTCGCTCGAGCCCTTCGAGGTGAGTTATCAGCAACGCGCGCAGGCGGAACGCGACGCTTGGATAGAGTCCCAGAAGAAGCCCGACCCGTCCAAAGGCGAGCTTATCCCCAACTCGTCGGTGGCGTTGCGTATTGTGCTCATCATAGGCATCGCTATACCCGCCGTGCTCATTGTGCTGTTGCTGTTCAAGCCCTCGAAAGCGGACAAAAATTACTCTAAACGCACGGTGCGACAAGCGCGAAGCAGAGACGATTTCGACTATGACGACTCTCGCTCATACCGACGGTCGGAGCGCGACGACAGATATTACGACGACAGAGACTATGACCGCCGTCGAGACTACGACAGGGATTACGACCGCCCGCGCAGGAGAGACGAGCGCGACGATAGGTACTACGACGACAGAGATTAAAAAAATCACCCTCTCGGGTGATTTTATTTATAGACAAAGGTTTTACTTTTTATCTTCCTCGTTTTTATCGGCTTCTATATTCTTTCTTTTGTTTGCAATTCCAACGACGTTATCCACCGGCATGGAAAACGCTATTCCCTGCCCGGGGGTATTCAAGCCCACTTCCTTATAAAGAGCGTGCAGCACGTCGTCTCTTATCGCCGCGGGGACAAGTATCATCACGATCTCCTTTTGCGGCTGGATCTCTATCCTAAACAGCTTTTCCGCCTCTTTATTTGCCGTTCCGCGCGCGTTTATCACGGTGCCGCCCGTTGCGCCGACCTCTCTCGCCGCGTCCATAACCGCGTCGGAAAAGCCCTCGTTAACGATGCACAAAACAAGCTCATGGTCAAAGTTTTTCATTCTTATCCTCCTTGACTGTCTTCGTGTTGTTGCTCAAAAATCCGAAAATGGCAACTCCTATCACGCTCGTGAGCGGGATAGTGTAAGCAATGCCCTCTCCGTCCTTTATGGTTTGAAATTTGCTTTCGAGCGCGGCAAGCGCGTCGGAGACCTTATCCTCTCTTATCAGGCTGAAAATCACGGATTTAGGCAAATCCTCGAGACCAAGCAAATGCAGCGTCTGCGCTTTTGCGGTCCCCTGCGCTCGCACCGCCGCCTGCATGTTTACCTCGAACGACTGCAACAGATCCAGATAAAATTCCGTCTTCTTTCTGTTGACGATGGTGACAAGCACCTCGAGCTTGCCCGTGTTCACCTTGCTGTTGGCTGATTTATCGTTGCGCTTTGCGACGCTTCTGACGGTATTCACCACTCTGCGCCTCTCTTCCTTGACGGCAGTCCTCACCGCGGTTTTAGCGGAAGCGGCTTTATCTGCCAAGTCGTTCGCTATTTTAGACTTTGCCATACAAACCTCCTCACATAAACTCGATGATCTGCTCGTCGTCTGCGTCTACGATGCGCTTGATATTGAGCTTCGCCTTGACCTTTGCGGCGGTTATTGCTCTGAAGCCCAAAAGCTGTATTGTTATAAGCGGCGTCATGGCGACCATAGCGACAACGCCGAAGGCAAGCTCCATCACCTTGGATTCGCCGCACAGCACGGAGCACGCGCCCGTCACAAACGGCAGAATAAAGCTTGCCGTCAAGGGACCGCTTGCAACGCCGCCGGAGTCGAACGCTATCGCGGTATAGAGCTTGGGCACAAACAGCGACAGCCCCAAAGAAATTATATAGCCGGGTATTATGTAATACAGCAGCGAAAAATCAAACACGATCCTTATCACGGAAAGACCGATAGACAGTCCCACGCCGACGGACAGCGCGATGAGCATAGCGCGGCGCGACACTGCGCCGTCGGTGACCTGCTCCACCTGATGATTGAGGACGTGCACCGCGGGCTCCGCCAGCACTACGACAAAGCCTATTATGAAGCTGAACACCACTAGCAACGGCTTGCTGAAGCCCGCCAGCGCCTGCCCCATCTTGAAGCCTATCGGCATAAAGCCCATGTGCACCGCCGTGAAGAATATCAACAGTCCCACGAAGGTGTATACGATACCGATGACGATCTGCAAAATGCGGCGTTTGGGCAGCTTAAGCACAAATATCTGCAGGATGAAGAAAAACGCCATAATCAAACCCAGCGCTATGATGACGTCCACCGCCGTAGAGCCGAGCGTATGTCCCAAGGACGCGCCTATGTTGCCGCTCATGAAATAGTCGTCGGGCAGCGTATAATCGATATTGCCCTTCATAAACAGCGACAGTATAAACACCGCGAGCATAGGTCCGACCGAGCACAGCGCGATCAAACCGAAGCTGTTTTCCTGCGACTTTCTGCCGCCTACGGTAGCCGCGATACCGACGCCCAAAGCCATGATAAACGGGACGGTTATGGGACCCGTCGTCACGCCGCCGGAGTCGAACGCAAGCGGGAAAAACATTCCTTTGCCGTTTTCCATCATTATCGCGCACAGGGCGAAAAGCGCCATATAAAAGAACATCAGAAGTGATGACAGATTTTTCTTGAACACTACCTTGATGACGGCGATCAACAAAAACAAGCCCACGCCCGCGCCGACGACGACGATCAAAGCCGTCCTGTTTATCACGGCGCTCACCTGATCCGCAAGCACGGACAGATCCGGCTCCGCCACGGTTATGAGCAAGCCCATTATAAAGCTGACTATAAGCAAAAGAGGCAAATTGCGCGATTTCGTCAAACCGGAGCCGATATGCTCGCCCATAGGAGTCATGGCAAGGTCTGCGCCGAGGTTGAAAAGGCTTATGCCGAGCACGAGGAAAACCGCCGATACGACAAACACCGCTATTTCCTTTGCGGACGCGTCCACAAGCGGGGTCACGCAAAAGATAAGCACTATCACCGCCACAGGCAAAACCGAAACAAGCGACTCCTTAAGCTTTGAAAGCAAGCTCTTTCCAAGCGTTTTCGCGCCAATCGAAGCCTCCGCCTTTTTGCGGGCTTTGACTTCCTCCGCAGATGGGATCTGCACAACGGGACCGCTGTCCGTCTCCGATTGCGGAGCGGATCGAGTCGTAACGTCCGTCTCGTTCTCCCGAACGGACGGCAAGCCGTTTTTGTCGCCGACCTCGGTCGGTTCTTTTTGCAAATCCATATCGTCCATAAAAAAATACGTCTGCGCTCGGCAGGCTTTATATTCTATATAAATTATGCCATAACGCCGCCTGATTGTCAATACGGCGCGGCCCCCAAACTTGTTCAAATCGACTCATTTTGCAAAAATCTCCCGTCCGCCTGCCGTATAGGCCGGCTTCAAACTCGAGCATGCCCGTATTTCCAATAAAAAACAATTGGAATTCACTTGACTTTTTCCGTACAAATTCATATCTTTATAATACTAAATACAACTGCGCGCAAGCGCAACGGGAAAGTATGAGCGAATCGGATATCCAAACAACAAAAGAAGAAGTCGCGGCGGACGCGTTGGCGGTCGCCTCTCCCGCGATCGAGCAAACGACGGAAACCCCCGCTCCCGCGGAGTCGCTGTCGGAGGTCAACGCGACAAAGGTCTACAGCATAGGCAAATTGCAATTCACCAAAGCTAACGCGAAGCATTTTGCAAGATACGCCCTGTTGCTTGTATTCCTCGCCTGCATAAGGTCTTTCACGACCTACGTCTTCACCATTCCCAACGGCTTTGCGCCGGGCGGTCTGGGCGGCATTTCCTCTATTATTTACAACGTTGTGGTTCTCGTCGCGCCCGACGACGCAGTGCTTCGCACGGTGTTTGACCCGGGTCTCACAATGTTTATCATGAACATACCGTTCATAATAGTGTCTTTCTTCGTCCTCAACAAAAAGTTTGCGATAAACACGTTTTTCATCGTGTCCATATACTCGGGGCTCATGTTCCTGCTCGGCGCGGTCGACTGTCCTCAATACGCAGTCAAGGGCAACGCGGGCTATCAGCTGCTTGCGGCGGTCGCGGGCGGCGCTTGCGCGGGCTTCTGCCTCGGCATGATGCTGCGCAACAACATGAGCATGGGCGGCACGGACATCATCGGCAAGATAATTCACAAGCACAATCCCGCGGCGGGCGCGCAATGGTGGATACTCATCTGCGACGGCGTCGTCGCAGCCTGCTCCGGTATTCTGGGCATACTCAATATTAAAGGGCTCGAGGCAAGCGCCGCCCTCGTTGCGGTGCTGTCGCCAATTCTCTTCTCGTTTATATCTCTTATAGTGGGCTCTCTCACCGCGGACGCAATTCAGGCGGGCTTCCAATCCTCCATAGTGTTCAACATCATCACGGACAAGCCGGAGGAAATTTCGCAGGCTATAGGCAGCAAGCTTCACCGCGGCGTGACAATCTCAACAGCTGTCGGCGGCTACACTGGCGTCGAGCACAAGATGCTCACCTGCGTCGTCAGCAAGCGCCAGATAAGCATCGTGAAGAAGATCATACACGACACCGACCCGCTTTCCTTCACCTATATCACCAAAGCGCACGAGGTCGCAGGCAAAGGCTTCCACTCCGCAGGATAAAGCAAAACGCAAATAAAAAGCGCCCAGAGGGGCGCTTTATTTATAAGCTCAATCTTCGTCGTATACCTGAAACAGCCTGTCCTTCATCATATATTGGTTCATTTCCTTAAGCTCGCCGTCGAAATTGCGCTTTCTCATAGGCTTCGCCGGTATGCCGCCCACAAGAGTAAAATCCTCCACGCTTTTGGTCACGACAGCGCCCGTTGCGACGATAGCGCCCGTGCCGAGCCTCACGCCCGGCAATATCGTAGCGGCTGTGTATATCTTCGCATAATCGCCGATCTCCACGCCGTTATATTCCCGTTTCATGTGATCGCCCTCGCTGTGCGAATGCGTAAACACCTTGACGTATTCCGTGAGCATTGCAAAATCGCCCAGCTTTATACCGCCCTTGGCGTCCAGATAAACTCCCGCGTTCAAGGATACGTTTTTGCCTATCTCGATATTGTTTGCGAAATTAAATCTGCACCCCTCGTTTGCGACAAAGCCCTCTCCGCATTTCTTAAACAGCTTTTGGGCAAGTATTTGCCTGAAAGGGATCGCAAACGCGCAATTTATTCCCCAAGGAGTCCTGTCCACGCACTCCCAAAGAATATGCAGATTTCTGCGGCGTTCGTCGTATTGAAGCTCAAGCGGCATATAGTCGTTCCACAGTCTGAAAGTACTCGCCGACTCCTCGTCATATCCCGTTATGCCGATGATTTCAAACGCTTTGACGAGGTTTTTCACCGACATTCCGTCGTCGACAAGCAGTTGGAGCTGCGACAGTTTTTTATCGATTATATTCATAATGTCACCTTTATCTATATGTTTTATATCAATAAAATATAGTTTGTGTCATTTGATATCGAAAGCGTACGTCGTTTGCGTACGGTATAAGTCGTGCGCTTTAAGCTCTATGGACGGAAATCCGGCTATATTGCACGCGTTGGGATATCCCTGTGTTTCCATGCAAAACGCGCATTGATAGGGATATGCGGTTTTGCCGACAAACCCGTCGAGAAAATTTCCAGTATAAAACTGCATGCACGGTCTGTCCGTAAACACGCTCATAAATATGCCGCTGCGAGGGGAATACGCCGTCGCCGCCGCTCCGTCGCCGCCGCGCAGAACGTAGTTGAAATCATATCCTCCTCTCGCGATCTTCAAAAGCGACTCGTCGACGTTTATGTCGCGCCCTATCGTCTTGCCCTGCGAGAAGTCGAAGGGCGTATCCTTTATGTCGATAAGTTCGCCCGTGGGAATAAGCTCCTCGTCGACGGCGGTCAGATATTGCGCGTTTATAAATACCTCGTGGCCGAGCGCGCTTTCGAAGTCTCCGTCAAGATTGAAGTAGGCGTGATTTGTCAGCGAGCACAGCGTATCGGCGTCGCTTGCAGCCTCGTAGGTTATTTTCAGCTCGTTGTCATTTGTCAGCTCGTAAATGACTTTTACGCGCAAATTGCCTGGATATCCCTCTTCGCCGTCCTTTGACAGATAGGAAAAAGCTATGCACGACTCGCTCGACAATTCAACGTCCCACAGCTTTTTATCAAAGCCTTCCCTGCCGCCGTGCAGGTGATTTTTTCCGTCGTTTGCAAACAGCTTATACGTCTTGCCGTCAAGCTCGAAGGCCGCTCCGCCAATTCTGTTGCCGACCCTGCCTATGACGGCGTTGAAATAAGTGCCGCGGTCGTTTCTGTATCCGTCGGGATCGTCGAAGCCCGCAACGACGTCCGTCGGGTCTCCGTTTTTATCGGGCGCGAACAGTCTGTGTATCCTCGCGCCGTAGTTGATAAACTGCGCGCGCATACCGTTGTCGTTTTCAAGCTCGTAAACGCCTATTCCGCTTTTCGTTTTTTCTAAAAATCGCGCATTCATTACGACCTCCGTAAAAAAGCCGGATCGCATTTGCGACCCGACCTTATTATAGCACATATATCAAATTAGTAAATGCTTTTTAGCAATGCCAATCCAAAACTGACGTCGCGTCGGCAATGGTCTTTTCGTATGCCTCTCTGCCGTATTTGTCGACCTCCGCCTTGTTCTTTTCGCCGTGAGTGAGACAGCCCGCGCCGCCTATGCAGCCGCCCACGCAAGCCATGCCCTCGATAAAGTTCGCGTCAAGCACGTTTTTGCTTTTTTTGAGCAAAGCGATCCTGCACTCCTCTATCCCGTCGCAGGAGCAAGCTTTGAGTTCGAAGTCCTGTATGCCCTGCTCCTTAAGCCCCTCCGCTACAGCGTCGGCGAGGCCCCCGCAACGCGCGAATATTCTTCCGAAGTACGACGCGTTATCCAGCACGCCCTCATCCATGGCGGTGAGGTCGAAATCGCGGCTGTCAAACAACGCCTGCAGCTCCTCGAAGGTCATTGTTGCGTCCACGTACTTTTTGACCTCTTCCCTCTGTACCTCCATCTTCTTTGCCGTACAGGGTCCTATAAACACGACCTTGCAATCGGGCTCGTGGTCCTTGAGGTATTTGGAGATGGTCGCCATAGGCGACAGATTGCTCGATATATACGGCACGAGGTCGGGGAAATTTTTCTCTATGTAGTTGACGAACGCGGGACAGCACGAGCTTGTGAGGAAGCCCCTTTCGGCAAGCTCCCTGGATTCCGCCTGCGCCACCATATCCGCGCCGAGCGCCGCTTCTATAACCGTGTGGAAGCCGAGCTTTTTAAGTCCCGTGACGACCTGTCCCAGCTTTGCGTAGGTAAACTGACTCGATATCGACGGCGCGACGACCGCATACGTCTTATACAGCGTATTTGCCATGCTGCCCTTGAGCATATCTATGATCTGCACGATATACGACTTGTCCGTGATCGCGCCGAAGGGGCACTGATAAACGCACGCGCCGCAGGCGATACACTTCGAATCGTCTATATGCGCCGCCTTGGTCTCGTCCATGGAAATGGCTTTGACCTTGCACGCTCTCTCACACGGTCTTATATAGTTGTGTATGGCGCTGTACGGGCACACCTTCGCGCACATGCCGCATTCTACGCATTTGCTCTTGTCGATATGCGCGACGTGATTGTGATCGAAGGAAATCGCTCCGCGCTTGCACACGTCCTCGCAACGGTGCGCGAGACAGCCTCTGCACGCGCTCGTCACCTCGTAGCCGCCCATAGGACACTCGTCGCACGCGATGTCGATCACCTGTATGACGTTTTCGTTGCGCGGATCGCCGCCCATGGCGATCTTGACGCGCTCCGCAAGTATCGCGCGTTCCTTATAAACGCAGCAGCGCATAGTCGGCTGCTTGCCGGGAACGATGGTTTTGGGAATATCGAACGCCGTCTGCGGCAATCTGCCCGCCCAGGCCTCGCGCGCGACCTCCCGCAAAACCTTATACTTCAAATATTGCACCTTGGTGTCAAACTTTTTCATATTGCACCTTCTCAAAAATAACTGACTTTTATTCTTTTACCCATCTTTTTCAGACATTCGGACAGCTCCTGCACAAGGTTCATCTTTATGTTGAAATTTATGGGCAGATCGGGGTTCTGATGCGCCGGATTGACCGCGCGCCCCACGTAGAAGTTTATATCCGTCGCCTCCTCGAAAAGCAAGCGGCATATCTGCGAAGCTCCGTCGTGCTTGAAGCTCCACTGCTCGTAGCTCTTGTTGTCGGCAAGATAGTCCTTGGCGTAGGTCAACACCTTGTTTATCGTTATCACGCCCTCGGTCACAAGGTCGACGCCCTCTATTGTCGCTATAGGCGGCACGTCGGACTGCTCGAAGTTTAGGCTGGCCTTAAGCGGCTTGCCGAGGTATCTGGACGCTATCGACGCGGTCGTGCCTCCGCATACGATATGCTTGCCCGCCTTTGAGAAGAAAAGCGACATCATGTTATCGCCGTCGTTGCGGTTTGACGGAGGACCGAAGAGCAGGTTCATCGGCTCTCGGTTCCTTATCTTTATCACGCATGCGGTCGCGTCGTCTCCTGGCTTGCCGCCGTACAGCTCGTAGCACTTGTCGACGAGTATGGTAGACATCGTCTTTGCGGTATATCCTCCGGCGGCGACAGTCTCCATAAACTCCGCGATCTGCTCCCTTTTCCAGCCGAAATTATAAATTCTGCCAAGTCCCGCATGCGGACAGCCGTCGCTCATTGCGACAAAGACGTCGCCCTCGCGCAGCTTTATCACGGACTTGAATATACGTTTGCCGCCGATATTCATCTCCCTCATCGGGTATTCTTGATTGATACCGTCGCGGATGAGTATAGTAAGCGGATTGTCAAACTGTATCAGCTCCGCCTCGCAGTTGTCTATGAGATGGATTATCGTAAACGTGGAATACGCCACGCCTCTGACGGAGCAGATCGGCAGCGTGGCGGCGATCGTCTCGACGCAGTCCTCCAACGTCAAGCCCTCGGCGAGCATTGTGGAAATTATCTTCGACGTAAGCGTGGACAGAATACTTGCCTTCACGCCGCTTCCCAAGCCGTCCGCAAGCACTATCACGGTGGAATTTTCGCCCTGCTCCACTATCTCGACGTGGTCGCCGCAAAGCTGTTCGCCCTCGTGATTTATGCTTTTATATCCGATATCTGCAAACAAATCATTCATTTTGAATAGAATCCTTCAGCTTTGTGAGCGCGATTTTGGTCTCCGCGGCGGTTTCGCCGAGCAGGGACGCGATTTCCTGAACTATGCGCATCTGCTTGTCCACGACCTTATCCGCAACCTCGACGGTTTGACGGTTTATCTCTTCCTTTTTGTTGCGCTCGCTTTCCTCGTCCGTGACGTCGCGCATGATGCATATGATGAGCTTGGACGCCGCGTCGATGACGACGGTCTGCTCGACGTAGCGCTTATATTCGATAAGATACACCCTTTGATTGTGCACTCCGCGCCCCGTCTGCTGCACCTGCATGAATATCTGCGGATTGAGTATGCGCACCACCTGTTCGCCGAGTATATCCATCTCGGAGCGCAAATTGGTTATCTGCATAGCCGCGCGGTTTATCTGCTGCACCTCGAGCTTGTCGTTGAGCACGATAATACCGTTGGGGGTGTTGTTCACGATGCTGTCGGAAAAGCTTTCCGCTTTTTCCTTGAGGAAGGGCAGGCACATGGATATCTCCGCCTTGCCCTGCAATATGGCGACCGCCTTCTCTCGGCAGGTGTTGTATCCGCAGGAGCCGCAGTTGAGCTCGTCCTCGCGCCTCGTCTTGCCCATCTGGCGGAGCACAGCCGCAATTTCCGTCTCCGTCGGCGCGACGACGTGTTTATCAATGGCTTCGAAATGCTTTCTTATGTCCATAGCCGCGGGTTGAGCGATGTCGAAGTCCTTCTTGCCCGCGTATTGCGCCACCGCCGTAAAATCCTTGACGGGCATGCGCTTTTCCATTGCGGGACCGCCCACGCAGCTGCCGACGCACGCCGACATCTCTATGAAGCAATTATGTACGCTCCCGTTTTCGATCTCCTTGAGCGCGGCTATACAGTTGCCGACTCCGTCCACCGCAAAATACGAATAGGACGGTTCGTCGAGCGCCATCGTCTTGAGAATGCCGCCTGTAGTCGGGAAAAATCTCGCCTTACTCTCTTCGCACGCGTCCTTTGCGCGCTCTATTTCAATATGCTCGTCCTTAAGCCACTCGGACAGCTCGTCGAAGGTCAGCACCGCGTCGACGATATCCCCGTACTCCGCCGCCTCGTCCTTCTTGGACACGCAGGGTCCTATAAACACCGTCTTTGCGTCGGGATGTCTTTTCTTAAGCTCGCTGCAATGCGCCTGCATCGGCGAAAGCACGTCCGCAAGGTAAGGCAGCACGGAGGGATAATACTTTTGTATCAACAGATTGACGGAATGGCAGCAGGAGGAAATGATCACGTCGCGCTTTTCCTCTTTTATGAGCCTGTCGTATTCTCTCTTGACGATAGTCGCGCCGATCGCCGTCTCCTCTACGCCTGCAAAGCCCAATTTCATGATCGCGGCGCGCAGCGCGTTTATCCCCGCCCCGTCGTAATTGGCGATAAACGACGGCGCAAGGCTGACGTAAACGGGCGCTCCGGATTGAATAAGCACCTTCGCCTTTTCACGTTCGCTCTTTATCTCCTTGGCGTTTTGAGGACATACGACAACGCACTGTCCGCACAATATACACTCGTCGCCTATGATATGCGCCTGATTTGCGGAAAACCGTATAGATTTTACGGGACAGTGACGTATGCACTTATAGCAGTTTTTGCAGTTGGATTTTTTCAAAGTGAGGCAATCGGACATCTCAAACCTCCGAATTTTTTATCGCCGGCATAACCTTGTTCTCCCAAAACTCGCGGAAATTATCCCTGGTTATGCCCGTGTATATCTCGTCCTCGACCTTCACCGATACCCCCACGCGGTTGCATTTGCCGAGGCAAAAACAGCCCGAAAGCACGACCTCGTCGTCGAGAGCGCGTTTTGCGACTTCGTTTTGTATCATTTCAACGATCTCGGGCGCGCCCGTCAGATGACAGGAGCTGCCCACGCATACTTCGATGAACACCATAATTATAACGCTCCGAGCACGTACGTGTCAAAGAATTCGTTCACGGCGTCGGGCGCTACCGAATGAAATTCGCCGTCCACCGTCACGCAAACGCCCTGACGGCATTTACCCATGCAAAATGTGCTTGCAAGCTCAACTCTGTCCTGCAGATTATTGCGCTCTACAAGCTCTTGGATCTGCTCCACCACAGGACGCGAGCCGTGAATATGGCAGGAACTGCCTATACAAATCGTGATTTTCATAAATCCCTCTCTTAAGTTGCACTTTGCGTAAAGCCGCCGCGCAACCACTCGATAAAAAGCCGTAGGCGTGCCCTTGAGCACGCCTACGCCGGTTCGTTTGTTTATTTGCCGTAATAGGCGTTGAGGTACATCTGCTTGATTTCGCTCATCAACGGGTATCTCGGGTTCGCGCCCGTGCACTGATCGTCGAACGCCTGCTCGACCATCGCGTCAAGCGATTCGAGGAAGGCCTGCTCGTCTATGCCGTAATCCTTTATGCAGGGCTTTATGCCGACTTTTTCCTTGAGCTTGTCGATTTCTTTGATAAGATTTTCCAGCTTCTCCGCGTCGTTCTTGCCCGTTATACCGAGATAATCGGCAACCTCGGCGTATCTCGCGAGTGTGTGCGGATGGTCGTACTGCGGGAAGGTGCCCATCTTGGTGGGGATCTCCGCCGCGTTAAAGCGCAGCACCTCGTCGATCATAAGCGCGTTCGCCACGCCGTGAGGCAGGTGGTGGAAAGCGCCGAGCTTGTGAGCCATGGAGTGGCACACGCCGAGGAACGCATTTGCAAACGCCATACCCGCCATAGTCGCCGCATTGCCCATCTTCTCTCTTGCGATCGGGTCGTTGGGACCGTTGTCGTACGCCTTGGGCAGATACTCGAATATCATCTTGAGAGCGCGCAGCGCGATGCCGTCGGTATAATCCGTCGCCATCATGGAAGCGTACGCCTCGAGAGCGTGCGTCACCGCGTCGATACCGGAAGCCGCCGTCAGACCCTTGGGCGCGTTCATCATCATGTCCGCGTCGACAATCGCTATATTGGGCATGAGCTCGTAGTCCGCAAGAGGATACTTCACGCCCGTCTTTTCGTCGGTGATGACTGCGAACGGGGTCACCTCGCTGCCCGTACCGGCAGAGGTCGGGATCGCGATGAAGGTCGCCTTATCGCCCATCTTGGGGAAGGTGTACACTCTCTTTCTTATATCCATAAAGCGCATGGCAAGGTCGAGGAAGTTGACCTCGGGATGCTCGTAAAGCACCCACATGATCTTGCCCGCGTCCATTGCGGAGCCGCCGCCGATCGCAATGATAACGTCCGGCTTGAACGCGCGCATAGCCTCCGCGCCCTCTTTTGCGCACGCCAGCGTGGGATCGGGCGCGACGTTGAAGAACGTCATGTGCGTGATACCCAGCTCGTCGAGCTTATCCGTGACGGGCTTTGTATAGCCGTTGTTGTAAAGGAAGCTGTCGGTGACGACAAACGCCTTTTTCTTGTAATATACTGTGCCGAGCTCGTTGAGCGCAACGGGCAGGCAGCCTTTTTTGAAATACACCTTTTGAGGCGCTCTGAACCACAACATATTTTCTCTCCTCTCCGCAACGGTTTTGATGTTTAGCAAGTGCTTTACGCCGACGTTTTCGCTGACGCTGTTTCCGCCCCAGCTGCCGCAGCCCAAAGTAAGCGACGGAGCGAGCTTGAAGTTGTACAGATCGCCGATACCGCCTTGCGAGGAAGGAGTGTTGACGAGCATACGGCAGGTTTTCATCGCCGCTTCCCATTTGTTGAGCTTATCCGTCTCGGTAAGCTGATTTATGTAGAGGCTCGACGTATGACCGTAGCCGCCGTCGGCGATAAGCTTCTCCGCCTTTGCGACCGCGTCGTCAAAGTTTTCCGCCTTGTACATGGCAAGCACGGGAGAAAGCTTTTCGTGCGCAAACTCCTCCTCGAGCTCCACGCTTTCGACTTCGCCTATGAGCACCTTGCTGCCCTTGGGAGCTTTCACGCCCGCCATTTCCGCAATGGTGCACGCCTTTTGACCCACTATTTTCGCATTGAGCGCGCCGTTTATGATTATGGTCTTGCGCACCTTCTCCGTGTCCTCCGCATTGAGGAAGAACGCGCCTCTCGCTTTCATCTCTTTCTTAAACTTCTCATACACGCCCTTGAGGACTATCACCGACTGCTCGCTTGCGCAGATCATGCCGTTGTCAAAGGTCTTGGAGTGCAGTATGGAAGACGCCGCGAGAACGATATCCGCCGTATCGTCGACGATCGCGGGAGTATTGCCCGCGCCCACGCCGACTGCGGGCTTGCCGCTTGAGTATGCCGACTTCACCATGCCGGGACCGCCGGTCGCCAATATCAGATCCGCCTCTCTCATGAGCTGCGCGGAAAGCGGCACGGTCGGCTCGTCGATCCATGCGACGATATTTTCGGGAGCGCCCGCTTTCACAGCCGCCTCATAGACTATTCTCGCCGCCTCTATCGTGCATTTCTTCGCGCGGGGATGGGGTGAAAAGATTATTCCGTTGCGGGTCTTGAGCGCAATCAAAGCCTTGAAAATAGCGGTCGAGGTGGGATTGGTGGTGGGGACGACCGCCGCGACTATACCGACGGGCTCCGCTATCTTCTTGATGCCGAAGGCCTTATCCTCCTCCAAAACGCCGCAGGTCTTCGTATCGCGGAAGGCGTTGTAGATATACTCCGCCGCATAGTGGTTTTTGATAACCTTATCCTCGACGATACCCATGCCCGTCTCTTCAACCGCAAGCCTTGCAAGAGGAATTCTCGCTTGGTTTGCCGCCATTGACGCTTCAAAGAAAATCTTGTCGACCTGCTCTTGCGTGAAGGTGGCAAATTGACGTTGCGCTTCTCTGACCTTTGAGATCAGCTCATGCAAGGTTTCTTCGCTGTTGACAACAAATTTGTTTTCCATAACCTTATTATTCCTTATTTTTATTTGTTTCGATAAATTTTTATCGATATCATTTTACTTGTATATTCTTTTTTTGTCAACAAATTATTTAAGTTTTTTCTCTTTTAACATAATTTGTCTGATAATTTCCTTTCAATATAATATACGCGCGCAACGCGCGCGTATACAAATCGGAGTTTAACTCTGAAAACCGCGTTTTCACTCCTGCTCCGTCTCCTGGATAGGCTCCTCTTCCTCGGGTTTTTCAGCCTCGATCGCTCCGTCTCCGTCGGCAAACGCGCGTATTATTTCAAGAGCGAGCTCAAAACACTCTCCTATACACTCCGCGCTCAAATTGTCATAGGAGTCGTATCTCGTGTTGCAGTAATCGGGCAGATGCCTGTTGACCGCGATGATGCTCGCGCTTTTAAAGCCGTTTTCGGAGAGCGCGGCGCTGTCGGTAGCCTCAAACGGTATGGCGCGATTGGAGCACTTTAAGCCGAGCTTTGCCGCCGCATCGAGGGCAAGCTTCATTGCGTCCTTATCGTTTTTGACCGTAAAGCCGGCTTCGGAGGAGTTGACGTTGAGAGAGCCGAGCTCGCGCAAAGTATTCAGACAGATAAAAACGGTATTCTGCTTGTCTACGTCGTCCGCGTGAGCCTCGCACCAGGCTTTTGCGCCGCGCAACCCCACCGCTCCGCTGCCGGTAATCAATACGCCGACCTCGGTGTTTTCAAATGTAACATGCTCGATGGCGCACAAGGCGTTCAAAGCGACGAAGCAACCTGTCAGACTAGAGTTTGCACCGTCAATCACGACCTTTCGGTTTGTGAAAAAATAACTCATAAACAGCGGTATCAAAAACGCGCAGCCCGCTATGCCCGCATAAAGCATAGGGCCTGTCGCAATGGCTGCGCCTATGCCCCCGACAAATACCCATCTAGCGACGGAAATCGCCGCGAAATACATGATCGCCACGATATCGAGCACCAAAACGCAAATAAAAGCGACTCCGCCGAGACGGTACTTCAGGCTGTTTTCAAAGGGCGCGTCTATGTTTGCGACGAAATACAGCCTGCGGCGCGCTTCTCCCGCGCAGCGTTTGACGGCGGTCACGTTTTGCGACGACTTTTCCTTGTACAACGCGTCCAATGCGCGGCGGCCGAGCAAATACTCGAAGATAAACGGCAGAGTCGCCGCTATAAACAACAAAAGCGCAACCATCGACGAAAAGAAATATGCGACATATCCCAACATCACCGCAGTCACGCTCACAGGTATCCATCCCACATAAGCGGCGGGATTGACCTTAAACTCTTCAATTTTCACTTCGTCCGCGCAAGAAGCAAGCTCCGCCGCAAAATACTCCGCGGCTTGGCGTTCGCCTTCGCTTCCGGCGTTACGGTTGCCGAATTTCTTGCATACGGTTTTAATATCCGCGCAAATCCCGCTCGCCGTATCGGTCTTGTTCATTCTCATCATACTCCCCTCCGATGTTGAGATTTCTCATCACGACCGCAAGCATCAGCCTCATTATCTCCATGGGCTGATCGTCTATATTTCTAAACGCGTCCTTAAAGAACTTTTTGTTGGCGTCCTTTATCAGCTCGACTGCTTTCATACCCTCCGCCGTCAAAGACAGGCTCTGCTCCCTTTTGTCGACGGGAGAAATATTGACCTCTATGAGCTTTTTGTTTTTCAACGCCTTCACGCTTCTCGAGACCAACGCCTTGGACACTCCCGCCCTGCGGGCGATCCGACTGGCGTTGGACTCCTCTCCCACCGTAGCCAAAACCGCTATCTCGTTGGGAGACATTTCGTATTGCCTGACGCAGTCGGTCACAAAGTCGTTGAACGCCCGCGTCAAGCTTCTGAATGAGACAAACATCTCTATTCCGTTTTTTACGTTATCGTTATCCGTCATAATTTTTGCCGTCGCGCGTTCGCCCGGATAGTTTTATTCGTCTTTATCGGTATTGCCCGACGCATCGTCTGCTTGCGTATCCTGCCCGTCGCAAGGCACCGCAACTCCGTCCTCGCCCGGGAACAACGCCATAGGCGCATAGCCCTCGACCGCCGCTTCCACACCGTCGGTTTCGCCCGCGCCGGCCGCGTTCAACGCAAGCTTTCTGCGGTTTATTTCCTCTTTCGCTTCCTGTTGCTGCTTTTCATTGAACTTGTAGAAGAACAGCGGTATTATCGTCAGGAAGAAGGATATCGCCGCAATGAGCACAAGCATGATCCACATGGTATCCTTGTTTGCCGCGGTGAGCGTATCGGGGTTGTTCGCCTCCACTCCCGCAAGCTCGTACGCCAACACGCCAACAAACGCGCCGACGGCCAAGCCTATCTTGTTTATGAGCGTCTGCATCGCAAAGCAAATGCCCTCCGCGCGTTCTCCCGTCTTGAGCTCAAGATACTCGACGGTATCGCCTATCATAGCGTATGTGAGGATGTTGCCGAAGCCCTGCGGAACGCCGCCGATCACCAACGCTATGACAAGGCACACTATGCACGCTATGCCCGTATAATCGCCCCTGCTCGTCGTAATACCGACGATAAACGCGATAAGCATCGCAACGCCTCCGACGATATGGGACACGATATAGGTGTTCCGTTTGCCGAATTTACGCGTGAAGTAGGGCACCAGCACGGATGCTATCAAGCCGCCCGGGACGATAGCCATCGTAAACAGCGTATAAAGTCCTTCGCCCTTCAAAAATCCTCCGAGAATGGAGACGTCGGCTAGCACGTATTTTGCAAAGTACAATCCGCCCGTATATGTGAACAGCATTCTCGCCGCGCCGCCTACGCCGGACAAAACTATGAGCATGAGGGGCTTGTTTTTGAACAGCAGCTTGAGGTTGTGCTTCAAAGACGGAGGCGCCTCCATGGATATACTGCGCTCCTTCGTCTGTTTAAATCCGAGGAAGAACAGCGGCACCGCAATGACGCAGCACACGATCGCAACGATGAAATAAATATATTTAAGTCTGTTTTGAATATTGCCCTTGTTTGTCGCCACAAGCGCGTCCAACGCGTCCTTGTCAAGGTCTATGTCCATAGCCAAAGCGTTGAGCAACGCCTCGCCGGGCGAGCGCAGTATTATCTGCCCGTCCTTTTCTACTATGAAATTATACTCGTACGCTTTCCCGTTCAAGGTGCCTTCGACGTTCAAGCCGTCGATATACTCCCTTATAGCCGCGATAGCCGGATCGGAGCTTCCGATATCGGCAATGACCGTGGATATTTTCGCCTTCAGCTCTCTCAAAGCGGGGTCTTTTTCTTTGTCGAACTTTTTAAGCTCCTTCTGCGACGGCGTTACGGCGTTGATGAGCGCAAGCAACTCGCTTCTCGTGGTTTCCAGATCTATACCGCTGTCCGGAGCGTCCGTCTTGGTTGCGACAATGGCGGTGGAAAGGTTTTGCGCGGTTGAAAGATCCTGCTGCCAGACCGCAGTCGCGTTAGACGTGATTATAGGCACAAACACCGTTACGATGCCCGCGCCCGCCGTGCAGAACAAACGCGCTATCGTAAGGAGATTTCCTCTTCGATACGTATCGTTGGACATAGACGTGGAAAGTCCCCAATAGGGCACGTCGGCAACTGTGTATATGACGCTCCAGATTATGTACAGTATGGATACCGCAGCAAATCCGCCGTTGCTGTTTGGGAACCACGGCAGGAAGCACAGCACCGTCATCGCCGCGATCGGGAAAGCCATCCACTTCAGATAAGGACGGCATTTGCCCCACTTGGTACGCGTCCTGTCCACTACCGAGCCCATGATCGGGTCGTTGAATGCGTCGAACAACCTCGCAAACAGCATAAGCAATGCGACTGGCAAAGCCGCAAAGCCTATAGCGTCGGTCATAAACACCGTCAGATAAGAGCCGATAACGGTACAAATCAAATTTTGTCCGAATCCGCAAAGCGAATAAGCAATACCCTCTTTGGGCTGCAATTCGCCGTCGTTAGGCGTAGAGCCAAACAGCTTGTGCAAGAACGATTTCTTTTCGCCGTCGACAACAGCGGCTTGTTTTTTACCCATAATTTCTCCCAAAACAACGTTTTTCAGCGTCCCTTATTACGCCTCGAAACTAAATATACATTTATTATATCAATAAACAAGTCAACAATCAACCCCCAAAGTGAATATATGCGCGCGTTTATTTTTATTATGTTTTTTATTTCCAAACGTCATATGCGCCGCAGGCTCGCGCTCTCATATCATAAACAAAAATCGTCAAAAACGCAAAGCCTCCTGTAAACTCCGCGTGCATGCGACACGCCTGTTGTGCGCCTCTGCGTCGCAACCTGTCGAAAAATAACAACCTTTGTCGGATGCGGATTTTTTTGCCGAATACCGTTGCTTTTCTTCCGTCCTTGCATTATTATGCAAGCATAATCCAACAATACTTTTCAAGAGATTCGGGCGCGATCGTGCGTCCTTATTTCTTTTTATCTATAAATTATTACTAATGTGTTACAGTTCAACGCTTCCGCTCTTTAAGTCGCAGTACCATTCGGCAGCCGCGCCCGTAAATTTAAGCACGCAATAATCCGGATCGGTAGCTCCACGTTTATAAAACATACTGTCTCCGGAGCGCCAGATCATATCTTTTACAGCCTGATCCGTGCAAACCTCCATTTCGCCCAGAATCGCAACGCCGCGGTATCTCACTAACCCGCGTTTATAAAAATAAACGCACGCCTTATTGTTTTCGATAAACTGTCCCACCTTTTTAGACGACGTGTTAGTACTGAAATAAATGCAATGTCCCTCTATTTTACGCGGCGCGAGCATGGCCCTAGTCACAGGATAACCATGTTCGTTGACAGACGCAATAAACGCAGTTTTTCTTTTGGCGATAAATTTAAAAATTTGCGCCCTATCCATTTATCCGTACCTCCTCCAAGTAAAACGACATGTCTTAAATTCCAAATATAAAAACGTTCTCAAATGCACACGGCTTTTCATTGTCGACCTGCGGCGCTTAAGCCTATAAAACGCGCCGTTTCATTTTTTAAAATACTTTTTGCGATACTCCTCGAAGTCGACCTCGACAAACGTCACGGTTTCTCCGTCCTTTGCCTGCGGAAGAGCCGACGGCTTGGCAATTTCACGTCCGTCTTCTTCCTCGGACGTCACCCAAAGGCATATCGCGTCGCGGGCCATATCCATCGCCTCCGACATGGTTCTGCCCTGCGTATAAATATCGAGGTCGGGCACATACACCAAAAGCCGCTCGCCCTGATGCGTGATGATTATTGGATACTCTGCTTTCATTTGTGCCTCTCCTTTTCAGCTTTACAAAATATATCTTTCCTCGCCGATAAAACTCAAATAATGCGCTCTTGATCTTCCGGCACAATGTGACGGATTGACTCCGCCAAACGGTATCAAAATACCGTACGCCTACTTTTACCATACTAAATAGTTGCCCCGATGTCAAACTTATTTTCGTTCTGCTCCGATTTACCTTAATACTTCCGCCCATATGTTTCATTATTTTCATCGCTATGCAAAGGTTCGATCAAAATACAAACCCGCAACGGCAATTCATCTGACATCATAGCCGTTGTTGAATACACATGGTTTAAAAAACTCCAAAGCTTGATCGCTTTGGAGTTTTTAATACATATTGAACAAACTACTCCATCGTAGTGACTTCAATGGAAAAATCATCCAAAACGCCGTATTCACTCGCCAGTCGGCGAGCATAATACCTCGCACGAGAAGCGCTCAAACATCCTTCAACATAAATTTGCGTATCGCCTATTTGACGCGGACTAATTACAGTCTTCGGGTTTAATGTAAATATAGGATCTTTATCCGAATTATTGCGTTTTGAAGTCGACTTATGTATTTTGTTTTCTTTTACAATATTCTGCATTAAAGTTTTGTCTTTTTTGCATAATATGGTGCCAACTTCCAACAACAAATCACGCCAAGTGTCGATAGCTATAGGATTTCCTTTATAAATCAAATACTTTATAGAAGCTCCGGTCACAGATAACGAATCATCGTTTAAAGCAAATACGCCGGTAGTCTCATTGCCTTTACTGATAGTTTGATACTTTCTTGTTCTTTCCAAAGGACTCGTTATAGCCGCACATAGCCTATATGCTATATCTTCGTTACGTGCAACTATATCTTCCTCTTTCCATTCAACATTATCAGCCGTTTCTGATGTCACGGCAAACTGAACAGACTTAAGATTGACGATTTTTTCTGCCCAAGGTCTATTTGAAATTTTAGAATTGTAGCCTTTTGAAATCGGCGCTAAATTACCTATACAATTCAAATATTTTTCATAAATTTTGTCCGCAGCGTCATTCCCTCCCAAATATTCTGTCCACCAAGCGCTTCTCGTTTGCGGCAATAAGTGCTCAACGGTAACTTCCTTGATATCGACAGGAATATTTTTTGTCTCAAATTGTTCCAATTTAAACAACGCTACTCGCGCATAAGTTATATCAATATATTCCATTAACGCTTGTTTAAACTCTGCGTCATCGGGGAAACGACCCGACGGGCTTGCGCTGTTGGACAGTTCAAATAAAACGGAATCATATGTCATTTCGATTTCGTTAGCGCTTAATAGGTTCAAATATTGTGTACGACAGCTCTCAAAGCTCCGCCGCCATTCGACGGAGACACTACACGATACCGCAACATAAAATCGGAAAGTAAAGAAAGAATTTTGTTTAATTCTTTTCTATTTTCCTCGTAAAGGTTATCGAATAAATATAGATAGAGAGGATACAAATCGTTGGTCTTCAGATAATTTAGGTATTTAATGCATAGATTTATTTCTTTGTTAGGACATTCTTCGTTCAAAAGCCATTTATAGTATTTTGATAGCCGCAACATCTCTTGCAAAACGTATTCATGAGATTCACCGGTCGAGTCAAAATGTTTACGGAAAACTTTATATATCTGTTCTCTGGGGATATCGCAAAACAAATTAAGTATTAAAAAATCTTTCGCAAATCTCGATATATATTCGTTTTTTACTTCCTCCTCTATTTTCAACCAGTAATTAGTATACAATACCTCCTGCTCATTAACGCTACCGGATAACAGTAAATAATGCAATATTCCATGTTTGTAAAGGCTGTTCTTTTTTCATAAATCTATTCCTC
>CANDBZ010000021.1 GCA_947383095.1 uncultured Clostridia bacterium
CGCATAAGGCGCGTTGCGTATGGTGAGAAATCCCTCCTTGACCATAGCCGAGCCGTTGCGCGCGATACGGGTGGGCAGCACGCAGTCGAACATATCCACGCCTCGCGCCACGCCCTCGACAAAATAGTCCGCCGTGCCTACGCCCATCAGATAGTGCGGCTGCTCCTTCGGCAAAAGAGGTTGAAGAACGTCCAGCATTTCATACATGGTCTCCGCGCTTTCGCCCACCGACAGACCGCCGATAGCCACGCCGCATTTGCAATAAGGCAAGGTGCGCTCGGCGCTTTCCCTTCTCAAATCCGCAAATATATTACCCTGTATTATGGGAAACAAAGTCTGATGCGGCTGAAGCTCGTATTTTGAGCATCTGTCCAGCCATTTCAACGTCCTTTCCATAGCGAGGCGCGCTTTGTCGTGCGAAATATCGGGTGAGGTGCACTCGTCGAACGCCATGACGATATCCGAGCCAAGCGAACGCTGTACCTCCATGGACTTTTCGGGCGAAAAAAAGTGTTTGCTTCCGTCGAGAAAGCTGCTGAATTCAACGCCCTCGTCAGTCACCTTGCGCAGCGTAGACAGCGAAAAAACCTGAAAGCCGCCGCTGTCGGTGAGGATTGCTCCGTCCCAATTCATAAACTTGTGCAAGCCGCCCGCTTTTTCGATCAGCTTATGCCCCGGGCGCAAATAAAGATGATAGGTGTTGGACAGCAATATCTGCGCGCCCGTAGCCTTCACCTCCTCGGGAGCCAAGCCCTTGACGGTCGCCTTTGTGCCGACGGGCATAAAGCACGGAGTATCGATGATTCCGTGGTCGGTATGCAGCTTGCCAACTCTTGCGCCGGTCTTTTTGTCTTCGTGAATAAGTTCAAAATACATATGCGTATCCTCTTTTGCTTTATATGAAAAACGAGCTGTCTCCGAACGAAAAAAATCTGTAGCCTTCCCTGACCGCTTCGTCGTATATCTCCAGCGTCTTTTCCCTGCCCGCAAATGCGGAAACAAGCATGATAAGCGTGCTTTCAGGCAAATGGAAGTTGGTGATAAGTCCGCCGACGCACTTAAACCTGTAGCCGGGATATATGAAAATATCCGTCTCTCCCTTTTGCGCTTTTACAAACCCGTTTTCGTCCGCTACGGTTTCAAGCGTGCGCACGCTCGTGGTGCCGACGCAAATGACGCGTCTGCCCTCGCGCACGGCGGCGTTTATCTTGTCCGCGGCGCTCTGCTCTATCTCGTAATACTCCGTGTGCATTTTGTGGTCGAGTATGTTTTCCTCTTTCACGGGACGAAACGTGCCAAGACCGATATGCAGCAGCACGGTAGCAAATTCCACGCCCATATCCTCGAGCTCCTTCATAAGCCGTGGCGTAAAATGCAAACCTGCCGTAGGCGCGGCGGCAGATCCGTCTATCTTGCTATATACGGTCTGATATCTTTCCTTGTCCTGCAGCTTTTCTTTGATGTACGGCGGCAGAGGCATGTTGCCGACCTTGTCGAGAACGTCCTCGAATACTCCGTCGAATTTAAACTCGACGGTGCGCGCGCCGTATTCGCCTATTTCGGTCACGGTCGCGCTCAAGCAGTCCGCATAGCGTATCACGCTGCCGAGCTTCGCCTTGCGGGCGGGCTTCATTATCGTCTCCCAATGAGTATAGTCAACGCGCTTGAGCAGCAGCGTTTCCAGAGCGCTCTCATGCCCTTCCACTCGCCCGAAAATGCGTGCGGGTATCACCCTCGTATTGTTGAGGACAAGCAAATCGCCCTTTTTGAGAAATTGCGGTAGGTCGTAGAAATGTCTGTGTTCTATCCTGTCCGCCGCCCTGTCGTATACGAGCATACGGGAAGCGTCGCGCGGCTCGATAGGAGTTTGCGCGATCAGTTCCTCGGGCAGATCGTAATAAAAATCGTGCGTTGTAAGCGCGGCGCTATTTTGTTTGTAAGTTGACATATAGGTACTTTATCTTTCAATCCGCGCTCATAAACGCGGTTTTGTATATTTATTATTCGATATAGGCTTTGCCGAGATGCGCGTATGCGTTTTTCGTGCACATTCTGCCGCGCGGAGTGCGCGCGATAAAGCCGAGCTGTATCAAAAACGGTTCGACAACGTCCTCTATGGTCGAAGCCTCTTCGCCCGTCGCCGCCGCAAGCGTGTCCAAACCGACGGGTCCGCCGCCGAATTTATCTATGATAGCCTCCAGCACCGTCCTGTCCGTAGCGTCCAAGCCGAGCTCGTCCACGTCCATAAGCGTCAGCGCTTTCCTTGTGATTGCTATATTCACGGCTTCCAGTCTTTCATATTGCGCGAAATCCCTCACCCTGCGCAACAGCCTGTTTGCGATACGCGGCGTGCCGCGGCTGCGCTTTGCGATTTCCAGGGCGGCGTCGGGATTTATAGATATGCCGAGTATGCGCGCAGAGCGCGTAATAATGCTTGTAAGCTCCTCCGCGCTGTACATCTCTAGGCGGAGCATCATGCCGAAGCGGTCGCGCAGCGGGCTCGACAGCATACCCGCGCGGGTCGTCGCGCCTATGAGCGTAAAATGCTTGAGAGGCAAACGTATGCTCCTTGCCATGGGTCCCTTGCCCGAGACGAAATCCAGCGAAAAGTCCTCCATCGCGGGATAAAGCACCTCCTCGATATTGCGGTTGAGACGGTGTATCTCGTCGATAAACAAAATATCTCCCTTTTCGAGATTGGTGAGGATCGCAGCCAGATCCGCCGCCCGCTCTATAGCGGGACCGCTCGTCACGCGTATCTGCGCGCCGAGCTCGCTTGCGATGACGTGCGAAAGCGTAGTTTTGCCGAGCCCCGGCGGTCCGTAAAGAAGCACGTGGTCCAGAGCGTCATTTCTCTCTCTCGCGGCGGTGATGTAAACGTCGAGATTTTTCTTGATCTTGGATTGCCCGACATACTCGTCCATAGTACGAGGGCGCAACGAGTTTTCAGTTTCGTCGTCGTCAATGGTCAGGCTGCTGACGATCCTTTTGTCGACGTCCAAACCCGCTTCGTTATTCTCTTTGGAATACTGTGATTTTATCATAACAACCTCTGCGGCGTCTCGCCGTATAAAGTCAATTTCCCAGCTGCTTCAGGCAATATGCGATAATGTTTTCCACTCCGCTGACGACCTTTTGCGCCTCGCTCGCCGCGCGCACCGCCTCCGTCTTGGAAATACCCAGCGACTCGAGCGCGAAAACAGCGTCCGATATATCTCCGTCGAACATGACGTCGCCCTCGCTCTCCGCGCTTGCGATGTCATCCGCCGCGGATTCGCGCAAATTGAGCACGATAAGCTCCGCCGTTTTTTTGCCCAGCCCTTTTATCTTGCAAAGCGTCTTGAGATCTGCGCTTGCGATCGCCACGGTAAGCGTCTTGAGATCATAACCGCTCAAGACCTGCATGGCGAGCTTCGGACCTATGCCGCTTATGTCGATAAGACGCAAAAACAGCTTTTTTTCTTCCTCTCGTGAAAAGCCGTACAGAGACATTTCGTCCTCGCGGACGTACAAATACGTATATATTTTTACTATCTCGCCCATACCGACGTCAAAGAGCGTATTGCCGCTGACGCCTATTTCATAGCCAATGCCGCTGTTTTCGACGACTATGCTCCCCGCGGTCTTCCCCGCGACCTTGCCCGTGATGTAAGAGTACATATTTCACCTGCCTTGTTTACTGTATTCTGAACGGCGTCGACAGCCTGCTTGTCTGCGCGTGACACAGCGCCACCGCGAGCGCGTCCGCGGCGTCGTCGGGACGCGGCACGCTTTTGAGGCGCAAAAGCGCCTGCACCATATGCTGCATTTGTAGCTTATCCGCTCCGCCGTAGCCCGTGATCGCCTGCTTTATCTGATTTGGCGTATATTCGTAAACTTCGCTGCCGATGCCTTTGACGGCGGTGAGCAATATCACGCCTCTCGCCTCCGCGACGGCGATGCCCGTAGTGATGTTCTTTGAGAAAAACAACTCCTCGATGGCTACGTTGTCCGGTTTAAAGGCCTCTATAAGCTCACTCACCCCTTCTTCTATCTGAAAAAGCCGCTTGGGCAAGCTATCTTCCTTTGGAGTCGTCACCACGCCGTAATCCACTACCTTGAAAACTCCGCGATTTGCGCTTATCACCCCGTAGCCCATTGTCGCAAGACCGGGGTCGATGCCGAGTATGATCATATTTTGCTACCTTTATCTTTTGTATTGTCTTTGTGCAGACTGTTTTCGCTGTACAGCTCAAACAGCCGAGCTTTTTTTATTTTAGGAAGCACGCCGACGCGCTCCCTGAACTCTTCGCAGCGCACGCGCGCCCCGCTTGCCGTATACAGCAAAAAGCCGTTGTTCACGCCGTCGCGAACGGCGTACGACACGTCTTCCGTCAGAGCGTCGCCGACTGTATCATAATCCTCCGCGTGCCATCCGACGTATATATCCTTGCCCTCGAAGCCGTCCGCAATTTCGCCGTCGAACACGCGCGCATCAAGCGAGCATTCCTCTCCTCCGTCTTTCGCAAATACGACCCAAAGCTTTCCGTCCCGCCTTTCGAGCCTTGCCCGCTCGAAGCGATAATGCTCGTCCACCGCCTGCGCCGCCCATATATTGGACGGAAATTCATATATGTTTTTTGCGGTATCGACCTGTTTTATCTCACCGCAATTCATCACCGCTATCCTGTGCGCGACCGAAATCGCCTCGGATCTATCCGTAGTCGCAAAAATAACGCTCGCGCCTTTTCGCGCCGCTTCGACGAGTATAGGCGCAGTCTCCGTCCAAAGCTCGTCCGCCTCCTCCCTGCTCAAGCCGCGGGTGATATCGTCGACAAGCAAAGCCCTGTAATCGCGCAGAAAAAGCCTTGCGAGCGCCAATCTCTTTACGTCTATAAGCGGCATTTTGCGCACTTTTTCGCCGAGGCACGCAACGATGCCCATGCGCTTTGCGGCGGCGTTGACCAGCCTGTCCGTTTCGTGTTTATCCACGCCTCTTATCTTAAGCGGATACGCAAGATTATAATAAAAACTGCGATTTTTAAACACCGCCAAATCGTCGAACACCATTATTACGTCGTCGGGACGTTTGCCCACGGGTTTGCCGTCCACAAGAACCTCGCCCTCGCAATCCGTCACGTCCGCAACGCACTTGAGCAAAGTGGTCTTGCCGCTGCCGACGCCGCCCAAAAGCGCGACGATCTCGCCGTCGGCAACGCGCAAATCGACAGAGCCGAGCACGCGCGCGCCGTATAAATACTGTTTTGCGACCCCGCGAAGCTCTATCATATCAAAGTATATCCAACGACTCGTTGAAGCCGTCCATGAAATTATCGAGGAAATAACCGAGCTCCGGATAATCCTTGCGGGTTTTGTCAAGCACCTTTTGCAGACGGTTGAACGCCTTGTCGAACTCCCTGTTGCCAAGCAGCTTTTCCTCGGCGCACTTGACGTATGCGGACAGCTTGTCCGCGATTTTCATGAGCTTATACTCTTCGCTGTCCTCGTCGGGCTGAATATATCCGTCGTACTGCGCGCGCAGCTCCTTGGGCAGAGAATCGAGAAGCCTTTGGTTTATCGCGGTCTCTATCTCCGCATACGCGCCCTTCATGCTATCGTTATAATACTTGACGGGCGTGGGCAGATCGCCGCTGACGACCTCCGCCGTATCGTGATAAAGCGCGAGCGCGGCTATTTTGTCAACGTCGACGTTGCCGCCGAACAGCGTATTGCGTATGATGCCGAGCGCGTGCCCGAATATAGCCACGGAAGCCGAATGCTGCATCAAGTCCTCTTTGACGTTGGAGCGCATGAGATTCCAACGCTGAATGAGCTTCATTCTGTTCATAAAAGCATAAAAAGTATACATATTTCTGCCCGCCGTTTTTTATAATCGTATGCCCGGCGACGTACCGAAAACGGTACGCCGCCGGATAAAACCGTCAGATGATAAATCTGTCGTTCTTTTTGGGCGCGTTTTCGAGCTCGGCTTTCTTCGCCTCGTAGCCGTGCCTGTCAAACATAGCGTAGGTCGCGTTCTTTCCCTCTTCGACACCCGGCTGATTGAACGTGTCTATATTGAGCATCTTGCCGCAATATGCGGTTTCAAGCTGGAAGAACATGAGCAGCTGACCTATCGAGCGCGCGTTCACCTCGTCGAGCATTATCGTCCTGTTCATGTGCTTTGAACGCGTGAGCGCGTATTCCGTCGCGCGACGCTCGGTATTGATAAGCTCGCTCATCGTATGTCCGCAAAGGAAATTGACGTCGGCAAACTGCTCCGCTCCCTCCGCGATCACAACGTCCTTTCTAAACTTCTCCACGCCTATTATCGTGATGACCTTGTCAAAGGGCCCTTCGGTATATAGCTGCACTTGAGAGTGTTGATCTGTTACGCCGAGCGCTTTGACGGGGGTCTGCCCTACGTGCACGGTCTTGCCGTCGAGATCCGCCGCCTTGCCCAGGCTTTCGCCCCAAAGCTGGCAATACCAATCCGCCATAAGCTTCAGAGAATCCGCATACGGCATCATGACGGAGATGTTTTTCCCCTTTTGAGTCATGGCGATATACTGCAGCGTCGCCGCCATAAGCGCGGGATTTTTAAACGGGTCGGAGCCGTTGCACTTTTTATCCGTTTCCGCCGCGCCGACAAGCAATCCTATTATGTCTATGCCCAGCACCGCCGCGGGCAGGAGTCCAACGGGACAAAGCTCGCTGAAGCGGCCGCCAACGCCGTCGGGTATGAAATAGGTTTTAAATCCCTCCTCCTTTGCAAGCTTGATAAGGTTGCCCTTGCTCTCGGAGGTCGTCGCGATGATATGCTTCGCCCAATCCTTGCCGCATTTTTTCTTGAGAATGTCGGTTATTATGAGATATTGGCTCATTGTCTCGGAGGTAGCGCCGCTCTTCGTGACGACGTTGAACATCGTTTGGGCAGGGTCGACTACGTCGAGCAGAGCCGCCATTCTCTCCGGATCCACGTTGTCCTCGACATAAAACCTCACTCCGCGCTTATTCTCGTCAAGCTCGTTGTATCTCAAATGGCAAAGAGCGTTGAAGACCGCCATGGGACCGAGCGCGCTGCCGCCTATGCCGAGCACGACGAAGTTTTTGAAATTGGCGCGCACCTCCGCCGCGGTCACTATGATATCGCGCACTATATCCTCCTGATTGTACGGCAGCTCCGACCAGCCCATCCAGCCCGTGCCGCGGTTTTTCTCGAAATACGCATAAGCGTCCTCCGCCTTTGCGAGCGCGGATTGAATATCCTTTTCGCTTATGCCTTCTTCGCCTATGTACGCGTCCATCATATTGTTGAAATCGAATTTTAACATTTCTTTTTGCCTCCGACAAGATTTTTTAAATATTCTACCGACTGCGCAATTTCGCCGTAGTCGCTATAGTTTTTCGCATATTGCTCTATGATAAGAGGACCGCCGTAGCCGATATCCTCCAGCCTCTCTACAAGCTCCCCGAAAGGGAATACGCCCTTGCCTACCATGGCAATATTGCCGCAGGTGTCCACGTCGCTCACGTGGACGTTTTTGAGCGTGTCGCCCATCACGTCAAGATATTCGCGCCAATCGTAGCCGGACTGCCTCGCCTGTTTTATATCGAGCACGCAGCCGCAACCCGACGAATACTCCTTCATGTCCCTATAAAATTCGGGAGCGTTGAACGTCGCCCAATGCACGTTTTCAAGACAAAGCGTCACGCCGTATTCCGACGCGATCCGCCCGAGCTCTCTCATGCGCAGTCCGACGGCTTTTCTGTCGAAAACGGTGCCCTTTTTAAGGCGCGAAAGCCCGTGAAAGGTATAGACCCGCGCCCCCAATTTGTTGCCTACCGAAAGCACCTTGCGGAATATGCGCTCCGCGTCGCCGCGGGTGCGCTCCGCCGCATTGAAAAGCTGCGGCTCGAAATTGGTATTGAGCGCATGCACGGAATATACGTCGAGCGCGCCCTTGCGCTGCGCGAGCATGTCGCCGAAGGACGGCTCGTACTCCGTATATGTCGTGAGAAAAACCTCGCAGGTTTCGCCTCCACAGCGTTGAATGACCGAGAACGAATCCTCGGTCAATTCTTTCAAAAAGAACGTAGCTGTAGAAATGCCTATTTTCATTTATTCCTCTTCATAAACGTTGGGCGCGCCCTTTTTGTCTCTGCCCCAGATGTCCTTTTGCTTTCTCATCTGCCCCAAGAGCCTGGGGATGACGGTATCGACGTTGTCGAACGGCGACGAGGATTCCGCTTGAGCGCGGTAAGTGATCCCGCGCGTGACGACGGTCAAATCAGTGGTATAAACGTCGCTTTCGAGCGTGACCGTAAACTTGACCTGCGCGTCCTCGTCCTTTGCGAGACGTCTTTTCAGCTTCGCGCACTTTTTTTCGGTGACGGTCTTCAAAGAGTCGCTGGGGTTGTAGTTTTTGCCGAATATTTCAAGCTTCATATCGGACCTCCTCGCTTTTTGGTATTTATATTATAACAAACTTATTTACTATATTCAATAGAATTTAAAAAGCTTGCCCGATTATTTTACAAAAAAACGCGATCGCGCTCAATAAAAGCGGATCGCGCCTGCGTTTTATCGTCAAATAAGCGTCCGGGCTATATTTTGACCACCGTCAAGCCGTTTTCGTCGGCGTCTATCTTGATTTTATCTCCATCTCCTATCTCGCCTGCGATAAGCATTTCGCTCAATTTATCCTCCACGAGTCTTTGTATGGTGCGTCGAAGAGGTCTTGCGCCGTATTCCTCGTCATATCCCCTCTCGACCGTAAACCTCTTTGCGCCGTCTCCGAATTCCACCGCGATCCCTCTTTCGTCCAACCTCGCCGCAAGCGAAGAGAACATGAGCTGCGCTATGCGCAACAGGCTGTCTTTGCTCAACTTTTCAAAAACCACCACCTCGTCGATACGGTTGACGATCTCCGGCTTCATGTAGCTTTTAAGCGCCTGCAGATGCTTTTCCTTGACCCGCTCCTGCTCGCTTATGCCGCTCGGCTCGCTTGTAAAGCCAAGCTTTACGCCGTTTTCGCCGGCTTCCTTCACGCCTATATTCGACGTAAGGATTATGACCGTATTCTTGAAACTGACGGCTCGACCGTGGCTGTCCGTCAAAATGCCGTCCTCCAGAATTTGCAGCAGAAGATTGTAAATATCGGGATGTCCCTTTTCGATCTCGTCGAACAACACGACGGAGTACGGCTTCCTGCGGACCTTCTCCGTGAGCTGCCCGCCCTCCTCGAAGCCCACGAGTCCGGGCGCGGAGCCTATGAGACGGGACACGCTTTCCTTTTCCATATATTCGGACATATCCACGCGGATGAGCATATCGTCGTCGCCGAACAGCGCCCCCGCAAGAGCCTTTGCAAGCTCGGTCTTCCCCACGCCGGTGGGTCCCAAAAACACAAAGGAGCCTATGGGTCGCTTCGGGTCTTTCAAACCGGCGCGCGCCCTTTTGACGGCTCTTGCGACCGCGCCGCATGCCGCGTCCTGACCTATAACGCGCTCCTGCAACGTCCGCTCGAGAGCGACAAGCCTTTCGCTTTCTCCGTCCGTAATTCTGTTGACGGGGATACCCGTCCAGCTGCCTATGACCTCGGCGATCTCGTTCTCGCCGATAGACAGCTCGATATGCGAGCATTCCTCGCGCCATTTTGCCTCCGCGCTTGCCTTATGCGCGGCGAGCTCGTCTCTCACGGTCTTGAGCTTGGCGCATTTGTCAAAAAGCTCTTTGCGCTTCGCCTCGTTGAGCTCGAGCTCCGTCTGCTTAAGCTTTGACTCCAGCTCGCGAAGCTCCTGCGGCACGGAAAACGTAAATATCTTTTTTCGGGAAGCCGCCTCGTCGATGAGGTCAATCGCCTTATCAGGCAGAAATCTGTCCGTGACGTACCTGTCGGACAGTATCGCCGCCGCCGATATCGCCTCGTCGGTTATCTTCACGCCGTGATGAGCCTCGTACTTCTTCCTCAAACCCTGCAATATCTCAACTGTGTCGCTCGGCGTGGGCTCCTCCACCAAAACGGGCTGAAATCTGCGTTCTAACGCGCTATCCTGTTCAAATTGCTTTCGGTATTCCTCAAGAGTCGTCGCGCCGATGGTCTGCAATTCGCCTCTTGCGAGCATGGGCTTCAAAATATTTGCGACGTCAAGTCCGCCCTCGCTCGAGCCCGCTTTCAATATCGTATGGATCTCATCTATAAACAAAATAATATTGCCGCGCCGACGTATGCCGTTCAACGTCGTCTTAAGCCTCTCTTCAAAGTCGCCGCGATAGCGCGTACCCGCCACAAGCGAGGTCAAGTCCAAGGAAAACACGCTTTTGCCGATAAGCGCCTCCGGCACGTTGCCCGCAACTATCGCCTGCGCAAGTCCGTCGATAACGGCGGTCTTGCCAACGCCCGGCTCGCCTATGAGCACGGGATTGTTTTTAGTGCGGCGGCAAAGCACCTGAATCACTCTTTCCGTTTCCTTGCCTCTGCCGATCACGGGATCGAGCTTGCCCATCCTCGCCTTTTGCGTCAGATCCGTGCCGAATTTGAGCAAATCGCAATCCGCGGATATATCGTTATCGCGCGCGGGCTCCTGTCTTTTGAGCGGCTGAACGGGATAACTTACCTCTCCCAAAATATCGCGGATATCCCTCGCGCTATCCGTCGGCGCGGCTTGCGCGCCCTCTCTGCCGCTCACGCTCATGGACGGTCTGCCGCCGCCGTTGACGATCTCGTTGTACACCAGCATCTGAAGATGCTCCGGGTCCACCTGCACGCTGCGTATAATTCTCGCCGCATACGAATCCCGCTCGTCGAGCACCGCGTACAGAATGTGCTCCGGCTCAACGGCGGAATAGCCGAAATCCGCAGCCATGCTCTTTGCCTCGTCCATCGCCTTGCTCGCCCTGCCCGACACCTGGACGTTATCCTGCGCGGGAAGCGGGTCGAAAAGCCTTATAAGATTGTCGGGATTAAGCTTGCATCTGTACAAAAGCTGTTGCGCCGCGCAGCTTTCGCACGTGAGCCCGTACAGCAAATGCTCCGTGCCGATAAGTCCGCCCGTCCTCGAAGCGAGCTTTGTCGCCGCGTCGAACACCGCTTGAGATCTGTCGGAAAAAACTATCATTGTGCCTCCGTAAGCATAGAGCGCACGATACGCGCTCGCGCTTTGTTGCGCTCGTCGTCGCAAAGTCCGTCGTTTATGACGTCAAACGACGACGCGCATTTTTCTATCGTTTTATTGAGTACCGCAATACTTTTCACGGGCAAAACGCCGAGTATCACGCCTATTTTCACGTCCACGAGCAGCTTCATAAGCTCCGTGGCAGTCAGGCTGTACGCGCCGGTAAGCACCCCGTAGCTTCTGAAGACGCCGTCGATAAGCTTCGTTTTCTGCTCGCGCACAAGCTTTTCAAGCGCTATTCGCTCGCAATAGCACATCCTGACAACCGCCTGCCTGACCTGCTCCGCAGTGCTGCGCTCGTCAACGCCGAAGGTGCGCGAGTTGGATATCTGATACATATCGTACGCGGCATCGCTGCCCTCGCCGAAATATCCGCGCACCGTAAGTCCGTAATAATTTTTGAAGGTCTTAAGCGCGTCGTCGATGGCTCCCGCCCTACGCAACGCGGGTAAAAACAGCATTTCCGAGGCGCGCATACCCGTGCCTGCATTGGTGGGACAAGCCGTCAGAAAGCCGAATTGCCTGTCGTATGCGATGGGAAGCTCGCGCAGCACGTTCAAGTCGTATTTGTGTATCCTTTCGTACGCTTCGTCAAGGCTGTGCCCGTCCACAACGCACTGCTCGCGCAAGTGATCCTCCTCGTTTATCATGACGGACATCTGCGGATTGTCGCCGCGCTCCACTATGACGGCTCCGTTTACGGTATTATTGGCAAGAGGCAAGGAGATATAATGCAATTCTATCAACGCTTTTTTTGTAAGCTCCGGCAGCTCCGCCACGATCATCGCGCGCGCGTCGAACACGCCCTTCGCCGCCTTCATCGCGCCGGATATAAGCCTTTCCAACGTCCGCGGGTCTCCGCTCAAAGCGCGCGGAAAACGCAAGCCTTCCACGTTTCTTGCCAATCTCACGCGCGAAGAAACGACGTTGTCCCTCACAAGCTCATCGACGGTGCACTCGTCCGCGCACTTAAATCCATCTTCGTTTAAAGGCGTATCTGCGACGCGCTTGTCAAATGACGAAACGTCCGCCGCGGCATAATGTCCCTGCGTGCGCGAAACGGCGTTTTGCGCCACGGCGCGCATTTGTCTGTAACAGTCCGGGCAACCGAAATACAAAGAATTCTCAACGTCTTTCGCCGTGTAGCCGCAAGAGCGGCATTCAAATCCGATCCTCGCTATGCTTTTGCAAGCCTCTTCGTGCGGATGACGACCGCTTTTGAGCGCGCTTTGATAACACGCCTCGCAATAGGCGTATTCCTTCGCTTCTCCGTTTTCCACGACGCGGTCGAATAGCGTCGCTTCTCGGCTTTGGCAAATATCGCACAGCTTTTGCATTTGTATCTATATACCCGAAACAATGGTTTACTTTTGTCAAAAGTACGCTTAAACCGGAGTTTATGCGTTTTCAGAGCTTCAAACCCTTTAAAAAGCTTTCGAATTCTCCGTTCAGCCTGCCGTCTCTCAACGCGTATTCAACGATAGCCTCGAGATATCCTTCTCTATTGCCTATGTCGTATCTTCTGCCCTCGAACTCGAACGCGTACACGGGCTGCGACTGCGCAAGCACGCTTATGGCGTCCGACAGATAGACCTCTCCGCAGGTCGTCTGCGCCTTGCCTATCACGTCGAATATATCGGGCGAGAGCACAAATCTGCCAAGCGAAACCAATTTGCTTGGCAACTCGCCTTTGGGCTTTTCCTCTATCCCCTTTATAGCGGTGATCCTTTCGTTTAACGCCTCGCCCGCTATCATTACGCCGCATCTGCGCGCCACGCTTTCCGGCGTTTGCTGGCATCCGACGACGCTTGCGCCGCCGACCTCTTCAAAGGCGTTTATCAACTGCCTGGTGACGGGAACGCCGTCCGCCGTATACATAACGTCGTCGCCGAACAGCACCGCAAACGGCTCTCCCTTGACAAACCTCTGCCCAAGCTTTATCGCCATGGCGTTGCCGTTCATCTGACGTTGTACGGCAAACGATATCTTCATGCCGAAATCCCTGTTCGCAAGCGCGTACGCGTCCTTATCGCCGCACGCAAGCAGTCTTTCGTTGAGCGCGGCGTTGGGCATGAACATTTTTTTTATGTATTGCTTTTGCGGAGAAATAATGATGAGAACTTCCTCTATACCGCTTGCGGCGGCCTCGTCGAGTATATAATACAGCGCGGGCGTATCCACAATGGGAAACGTCTCCTTCGGCAGCACCTTTGTGCTCGGCAAAAACCTCGTGCCGAAGCCTGCGCACGGAATAATGGCTTTTTTTACCGTCATGGCTCTCTCCTTTATACGTTGCTACATTATATGCGACGAAATGGGGACTTCTCTCGTATTATTATTAAATTGACCAAACCGTCATTCTTCAAAGCCGTTCGGATGCGAGGAGTGCCACTTCCATGCGGAGGAAATGATGCTCTCGAGGCTGTCGAACTGCGGCTTCCAGCCCAATTCGCGCCTGATCTTCTCGCTTGACGCGACCAATGTCGCAGGGTCGCCCGCGCGGCGCGCCTCGACAGACCTCTTTATCTTGAGCCCCGTGACCTTCTCCGTCATATCGATGACTTCCTTGACGCTGAATCCGTTGCCGTTGCCGAGGTTATAATACGTAGACCTTCCTCCCGCGCGCAGATAATCCAATGCGCGGATATGAGCGTCGGCAAGGTCGGTGATATGGATATAATCCCTCACGCACGTGCCGTCGGGCGTGGGATAGTCCTCGCCGAAAATGCCGATATGGTCGCGCTTGCCGTTTGCAACCTGCAATATTATCGGGATAAGGTGCGACTCGGGATTGTGCGCCTCGCCTATCTCGCCGCTGCGGTGCGCGCCCGCCGCGTTGAAATAGCGCAGCGCGACGTATTTAAGCCCGTACGCCTTGTCGTAATCCTGCATAAACTGCTCCATCATGAGCTTTGTCTGTCCGTAAACGCTTGTGGGATTTTGAGGGCTGTCCTCTGTGATAAGCCCGTCGCCGCAGTCTCCGTACGTCGCGGCGGAGGAGGAAAAGACGAGATATTTGACGTTTTGAGCGATCATCGCGTCAAGCAAAGCGAGAGTGCCCGCAACGTTGTTGTGATAGTATTTGGCGGGATTGATCATACTCTCCCCCACCAGAGAATACGCCGCAAAGTGAATGACGGAATCAACTTCGTATTTTTTAAAGGTATCCTTCAAAAGCTCCACGTCAAAGATATCGCCTTTGACAAACGGCACTCCCTGCGGCACGGACTGTATATGCCCCGTGACCAGATTGTCGTAAACGACGACGTCTATCCCGCGCTCGCGCAATTCTCTGACGCAATGGGAGCCGATATATCCGGCTCCGCCCGTAACCAAAATCATAATATACTCCTCGCGCGACACGAGCACGTGCGCGCCAAATTTAATCATTATACTATGAAATATTATATACCGCAACCTGTTGTTTTGCAAGACAAAAATGTGTATAATCTATATGTGGAAAAAACAGTTTTGCATTGCGACCTCAACAACTTCTACGCATCGGTAGAACAAAAACTGCATCCCGAATACGACGGGCTGCCGCTTGCCGTTTGCGGCAATCCGCAAATGCGGCACGGCATCGTGCTTGCGAAAAATCAGCTTGCAAAGCAGGCGGGCGTGCAAACAGGCGAAGCCATATGGATATCGAAGCAGAAATGTCCGGACATAGTTTTCGTCGCGCCGCATTACAACGAATACGTCAACTACTCCAAGCAGGTGTTTTCTATTTATACCTCGTATACGGACAGAGTCGAAAGCTTTGGCATCGACGAATGCTGGCTTGACGTAACGGAGTCCAAAAAGCTGTTCGGCGACGGCGAAAAAATAGCGAACGAGCTGCGTGAGCGCGTCAAAAAGGAGACCGGACTCACCATATCGGTGGGCGTATCGTTCACAAAAACTCTCGCAAAGCTGGGGAGCGACATAAAAAAGCCGGACGCTACTACGGTGTTGAGCAAGGAAAACTATATGTCCGTCATAGGCGACATGTCTCCGGGCGAGCTTATCATGATAGGCAAGCGCACCGCTCAAAAGCTCAAGAGCCTCAATATCCATACCATAAGACAGCTGGCGCTTGCCGACCGCGATATGCTGCGCTTCCACTTCGGCGTGATTGCGGACGACATGGTCAACGCCGCATGCGGCATCGAAACGGGCGAGGTGAAAAAATATTATGAGACGAGAACGCCCAAAAGCATTTCCAACGGCACCACGACTCCTCGCGATATAGAAAACGAGGACGAGGCAAAGGTCGTGGTCTATGCTTTGTCGGAATTCATCGCGACAAGACTTCGCCAGCACGGTCTCACAGCCTATGGGATCTCTCTGTCCATCAAAGACCCGCAGCTTAAATGGATATCGAAGCAAACCTCTCTTCCCTCGCCGACATCCAATGCCAGCGATATAGCTCAAACGGCAATGGAGCTGTTGCTCAAAATGCACAAATTCGACAAGCCGCTGCGCGCGATAACGGTGGGAGCAATCCGATTGAGCGATAAAAATCAATCGCAGTTGAGCCTGTTTGCCAACGACAAAGAGGAAAAGCTTGAAGCGAGCATAGACAAGATAAGAGACAAATACGGATATCACGCCGTCAAGCGCGGGCTGCTTATCGACGACACTCTCACGGGAAACCTGCATGAAGAGGACGACTTCCGCCCATTCCATCAAACAAAGACGACGTAACGACGCAAGCCCATTTCTTAAATTCACAAGAAAACACTTATCGTGCTCTTACGATAAGTGTTTTTATAATAGTGCATATAATAACACGCCCCAATATTGTCGCTATTCCGCTCCGATATGCATATATGCTCAAACAAAAATACGATAAATGTACACGTTTCGTATATTGAGCTCGATTTCAATTTGCCAAATCGTTCGCATGTTCCGCAAGACGGAATATATCGGCACATAATTTGTTTACTTTATTTCAAAATTTTGGTAATATAATTATATCAAGCAGCAGGTGAGCCTGCAACGCGCATAAATAGGTAACGATAAAGATATGAATCTTTTTTCTCTGTTAGCGGCAAGCGAAATGAGCGCAACCGCCGTCGCAACTTCGATTTTGACATTGATTGCCGGCATAGGCATATTTTTGATTGCCTGCAAAATGATGAGCGCAAATCTCGAGGCCTTAAGCTCCAATAAACTCAAAGCGCTTTTTGCAAAGACTTCAAAAAGCAAGCTGATAGGCGTCGGCATCGGCACCGTCACCACCGCCGCGATACAAAGCTCGGGCGCGACGACCGTCATGGTGATAGGCTTCGTCAACGCGGGGATAATGACGCTTGCGCAAGCCGCGACGATAATATTCGGCGCAAACATCGGCACGACGGTCACGGGTCAAATCGTTGCGCTCGGTCTGTTCGGCGCGGATACTATCTCCACCACGGTGATATTCTCCGCTTTCGCAGGCGTAGGCGCATGCATCATTCTCTTTTCAAAAAAAGACGTGCTGCAAAAGATAGGCGGCATATTGGCGGGCTTTGGCATGCTTTTCGTCGCTTTGGGCATGATGAGCGGCTCTATGGAGAGCTTTGCAAATCTCGACAGTGTAAAAATGTTTCTCGCCACAGTAAAGAATCCGCTTTTGCTGGTGCTTATCGGCGCGATACTCACCGCAATAATACAAAGCTCGTCGGTCATGACCTCTCTCGCCATCACCATGGTCTTTACGGGGCTTATAAACCTCGATCAAGGCATATATCTCACGCTCGGCTCCAATATCGGCTCCTGCGCCGTCGCTATAATAGCCGGCATCGGCAGCAGCACAAACGCAAAGCGTACGGCGCTCATTCACCTCATATTCAACATTGCGGGCGTCGCGGTATTCATGCTTGTCGGCATGATAATGCGCGAGGCTTCGCACAAGACGGTGACCTTCGGATATCTGTTTGCAAAGATGTTCCCCAACGCTCTCAATACGCAAATGGCGATGTTCCACACTATTTTCAACGTAGTGACTGTCATATTGATATTGCCCTTGACTAACGTGCTTGTAAAATTCGTCAGCAAAATCATTCCCGATAAAAAGACCAAAGAGGACGAAAACGCGCCCCATCTGTATTTTATCGACGAACATCTTCTTTCCACCCCCCCCATCGCGGTGCAACAGACAAAAAACGAAATCGTCAATATGGCGGAAATCGCCATGCGCAATTTCACGCTGTCCTGCGATATAGTGTGCACGCTCGATTTCGGGCAGATCGAAACCTTTCGCAACAACGAAAATCAGCTCAACTTCCTCAATAAGGAGCTCGTGCGCTTCATCATCAAGCTGTCCAAAATAGAAATGAGCGACGCCGACCACATGTATCTGTCCTCCGCCCTTCACACCATTACCGACCTCGAGCGCATCGGCGATTACGCGGAGAATATAGTTGAATACGCCGAGAAAATGACCGCCGCGGATGAAAACTTTTCGGAAGACGCTATTTCGGAAATACGCGACATGCAACTTCTCATAGACGAACTGTATCAAAAGGTAATGAAGGCATATGTCAACCGCGACAGAGCTTCACTGCGCGAAGCCAATCAAATCGAGGAGAAAATCGACGATTTCACAAGCAAAATGCAGCAAGGACATATCAGGCGCATGGACGAGGGCGTCTGCACATCCGATATAGGCGCGCAGTACATGTCTCTCGCCTCCAATGCGGAGCGCGTCGCCGACCATTTTATAAACGTCGCAAAATCGATCAAGGTATATTCCGTAAAAACCAAATAATCTCTTGAGGATAAACGCAATGAAACTTGCAATCGCAACCAACAACAAGCACAAGCTACAGGAAATAAAAGCTATTCTGGACGGCAAATTTGAAAGCATGCTGTCACTTGGCGATCTCGGGCTCGACATCGAAATAGAGGAAACGGGCGCGACTCTCGAGGAAAACGCGCTTATCAAAGCGCGGGAAATCGTGCGCCTAACGGGCATGCCCGCGCTTGCGGACGATACGGGGCTTATGGTAGACGCGCTCGACGGAGCGCCGGGAGTTTATTCCGCAAGATATGCGGGCGAAGCCCACGACGACAAAGCCAACAGACAGCTGCTACTCAAAAATCTTCAAAACGCATCCTCTCGTTCCGCGCACTTCGGCACAGCTATTGCGGTATGCTATCCGGACGGGAAATATCTCGTCTCTCACGGCAGAGTCGACGGGAGGATCATTGACGAGGAGCGCGGCGAAAACGGCTTCGGCTACGATAGCATATTCTTCTCCGACGAGTTGGGAAAGACCTTCGGAGAAGCCACGGCGGAAGAAAAAAACGCGATAAGTCACAGAGGAAGAGCGCTGCGCGCCATGGTTGCGCTTCTCAATTCTCAAATCGATTGATATGCATACGATAGTCGCATTCTCCGACGCTCACGGCGCGCCCCTGCCGCAAAAGCTTCTTCAGGTTGCAAGCGAAGCGGATTACGTGTTGTATTTGGGCGACGGAATAAACGGCCTCGGCGAAATAATGCTGCATAAAGGACTGCACGCAGTCAGCGGCAACTGCGATATTCCGTGCTTTCCTCAAGAGGAGGTGCTGGAACTCGACGGCGTACGCATGCTGCTCACTCACGGGCATAAATACAACGTAAAACGCGACCTGCTGAACGTTGCCTTGCGCGCAAAAGAACTTGATTGCGCCGCCGTTTTTTACGGGCATACGCACCTCGCGGCAATAGACGATATGGGCGGCGTCACCCTCGTTTGTCCGGGCTCGCCGTGCTATCCCGCAGGCGCCGCGGCTTCGTACGCGTACGCCGTTGTGCATCAAGGCAAATTAACAGTCAAAATCGTAAACATATCCTAAATTTGTTGACAGAGATGATAGGATATGATAATATTTTCAAGCATTGGTTATCGTGCGCGCACAATGCGCGGCGGCAGAATATGCGGGTGTAGTTCAATGGTAGAATGTCAGCCTTCCAAGCTGATTGCGTGGGTCCGATTCCCATCACCCGCTCCATACACTCTTTGAGTGAGCCACAATGCCGAAAGGTATTTGAGCCTGTAGCTCAGCAGGATAGAGCAACGGCCTTCTAAGCCGTGTGTCGGGGGTTCGAATCCCTTCAGGCTCGCCAAACGGTGGATATAGCGCAGTTGGTTAGCGCGCCAGGTTGTGGCCCTGGAGGCCGTGGGTTCGAATCCCACTATTCACCCCACAGCTCAACTCATTGTGTACATCATGATGAGTTGAGCAAAATAAATTAAGGTTGTAGTTTCCTTGCATTTTCCAAAGACGAGTGCTATGATAATTACAGCCGCTTATAAAGGGGTATCGCCAAGCGGTAAGGCATCAGATTTTGATTCTGACATTCGTTGGTTCAAATCCAGCTACCCCTGCCAACGACTCACTAGCTCAGCCGGTAGAGCACCGCACTTTTAATGCGATGGTCCGGAGTTCGAATCTCCGGTGGGTCACCAAAAACCTGTCACTGGACAGGTTTTTTGTTTACCGAGATTGCGCGATCATATCGCGCCCGCGCCTTGCGCGGCGAACTCCTTTTCCGGACTGACGCCTCGCTTTCGCAAGTAAACTTGCCGCTCTGCTATTACGGCTGTCCCCTGGACTTGCCTACGAATCTCCGGTGGGTCACCAAAAACCTGTCACTGGACAGGTTTTTTGTTTACCG
>CANDBZ010000022.1 GCA_947383095.1 uncultured Clostridia bacterium
GTCGCTGTAGACTGTGACCGCGCAAGACTCCTTGAGCATTTTCAGTCCCTCTATTATTGCCGTCAGCTCCATACGGTTGTTGGTGGTTTCCGCCTGCGCGCCGCTTATTTCCTTTTGGTGTCCGTTATAAAGCAGGACGGCCGCCCATCCTCCTGCGCCGGGATTGCCGGAGCAAGCTCCGTCTGTATAAATTTCCACGATTTTTTTTGCCATAGCGTACCTTTATGCGGAGCAAACGGTTATTTTCCAAGCTCCTCGCTGCGTTGCTTGCATTTTTTCATGCCGCGTCTTATTATTTCGTCAAGTCCGTCGTTTTTGAAGCTGTCGACGGCACGGATAGTGGTGCCGCCCTTTGAGCACACCGATTCGATAAGCTCGTCGATCTGCTTATCGGATGCTTCTATCATCTTTGCCGCGCCGACGACCGTTTGAAGCGTAAGCATTTTTGCGGACTCGGGGGATAAGCCTCCGTCTATGCCGCCTTCGATCATGGCTTTTATAAACATGTAGACATATGCAGGACCGGAGCCGCTGACGGACGTCACCGCGTCAAACAGGCTTTCGTCTACCTCTATAACTTTACCCAAAGAGCGGAATATGTCGAGTGCGAATTCGTTGTTTCTCCCGCCGCTGAAAGCTATCGCGGACATCCCTTCGCCGATAAGTGCGGGGGTGTTCGGCATGACGCGCACATAGTTGCGGTCGCCGAGGCAGCTGCGCAATCGCGCCGTTGTCACGCCCGCCATGATCGAAATCACTGTATCTGCGGAAATAACTTCCTTTATTTCTTCAAATATCGGCTCCGCGTGTTGCGGTTTAACGGCAAACAGCAAATTTTCGCAGCATGACGCGACGGTCTTATTGTCCGTGGTTACGCCGACGCCTTTTTGAGAAAAATACTCGAGCCTTTCGTCATTCGTATCGCTGATGAGGATTTTATCCGCCGAAATAACGGAGTCTTTTAAAATTCCGTCGACGATCGCGGTCGCCATATTGCCCGCGCCGATCAATCCGAGAGTGAATTTGTTTTGCATAATTATCTCCAAATCGCAAACATTTGTTTGACTAATTGTCTTTTGCTTGATATACTGTATAGGCTTGATTGATAAGCCGTAGGGGAGTGGCTCAACGGTAGAGCAACGGTCTCCAAAACCGTTGGTTGCGTGTTCGAATCGCGTCTCCCCTGCCAAGAGAAGCCGTTTTACGGCTTCTTTTATTTTTATTACGCGATGCTCCGCGCAACCCATCCGTTTATCCGAATTTGCAAATCGAATAACGTCTGCGGTTTTGTCTGACGCTACATTTATGCGAGTAAACTCGCTCATTTCGCTATCCGTCGCTTTGCTCCTTGCGAACGCGTATCTCTGCAAGTGAAGCAATATATAGCTTCTTCCATTTTGCTTTGCATTATTATTTTCAACGTATCCGTATACATATTTAGAAAAAGAAGTCCCGAAGGACTTCCTTCCCGTCATGCAATGTGATACTTTCTTGTGCGATACAGCAACCAATATATGATAGAGCTGATCGGCAAATCGAGAAGTATGATCGCAGGGATGATCATAGAGCAGAGTATAAGGTCGATATCGTTTACGCTTGCGCCCAATGCGAAGAAACCGATCAAAATGCAAACCACCGTCAATTCGATAAACAGCATAGTTCTGTTGAGCACCGATAGCTTGAAATTGAAATTCGCGCGTATTCGTTTAGTAGGATTTAGCAGGTATAGCACCGTGGGAATGAGGCACAGGGAAGCGCCTACAAGCGTGATGGTCAGAAAGTAAACGTAGCTTATCCTTGTCGCGAGAGATACCCACATTACAGCCATTTCCACAAGGAAGAGGGCGAGCACGATCAAGAACGTGTCGCGGTTGATGCGGTTGGACTGTATGAAATTGAAAGTATAATACTCCGATGTGTTGCCTTTGTCGTACGGGCGGATTTTGAAGCCTTTGGCATACAGTCGGGTTTTGATATCCGCGTCGGCGTATTGCGTCTGCTTTGCGGGCTCGACGTAGTCGTCAAGGCGCGGTTGTTCTGTAATTGAGCTAAAAAATTCCTTATAGTTGACGTTGCCTTTTTCATAGTCGAAGCCTCCGTCTTTTTGACTGACGGTTGCGGACGTAAACAGCGGGCTGTCGTCAACGTTGCGGGAAGAGGACTGTATCTCCGACTCAAGCATTTCCTGCGCGGTCAGATCCGCCGCTACTGCCTCAAGGGGAGTTTGCTCGTCAAGTGCGCGTTGAGAGCGGTTATATTCCGATTTAGCTTCGATTTTTGCAAAAAGCTCTTCCATTGTGGCGGACGGCTTGCGCAATTCCTCGCGTTTGCTTTCCTCCTCGATGCGGCGTTCCTCCTGCAAGCGCGCAAGCTGGTCTTCCGCAATGACTCTGGAATCCTCCGAAATTTGCAGATCCTCCTCGAGCGCGGCTTTATCCTCCTCGAGATTTGCGATTTGCGCGTTCATGTCAAGCTTTTCGTCCTCGAGCGTGCGAAGCTTTTCTTCAAGCTCTTCCTTTTCGCTTTGAAGAGCGTCGAGCTTGTCCTCAAGCTCCCGTACTTGCTCGGAAGAGGAGTCCTGTTGTTCCTCGAGACTTGTAAGCTTATTTTCCAACAAAGCTTTTTGGTCCTCGAGGCTTTGCATCTGGCTCTTTAAATCTGACTTTTCGTCTTCAATGGCATGCAGCTGCTCGTCGGACTCCGTTTTTTCTTGCGCGAGAGCCGCGAGCTTGCTTTCGATATCCTCGCGTTCCTCTTTCAGTTGGGATAGCTCCGCAAGAGTGCGGTCAAGCTCATATTGAACCTTGCGCGTTTCTTCGTCCTCTATCAGCGCCTGTCTTGCGGCGTTCTCCGCTTCTTCGGCGGTCAGAGGATTGCCGAAGCGGTCTATGTAGATCCTTTTTTCGACTTCTACGGTCTTTTCAACCTCTACGACTTTGTCTTTATAAACTATTTTGGTTTTCTCTTCGCCGTCGCCGCGTTTGGAATAGGGGCGAAGCTCGGACGCGTCGAACGGTATGTCGTTGGTGAAGTCAAATTCCTTATCGGACACCAGCTTATCCAAAATAGTGCGGGCATATTCATACTCGCCTTTTTCTTTTTTGAGATAATTTTTGCCTTCGACCGTGAGGGCATAATAGCGGCGTTTGCCTCCGCCCGTGTCGTCCGGCGCGCCGTCGTATGAAGAAACAAGCCCTTGCTTTTCAAGTCTTTTGAGCTGATTGTACAGCGTTGCCTGCTTGAGTGCGTATTGGCTGTGACTTTTATCCTCGATCTCCTTTAGGATTTCATAGCCGTATTTGTCCTGCTCACGCAAGCAACCGAGAATGATCGTCGTGACGTTGCCGCGTATGAGGTCGCTGTTGACTGATGAGATGTCCATATAAACTCTCCCGTTGTTGTTGGCATAATTCTATCAGACTATTATACAATAGTCAATATTATATAATAGTTTATGTTGGCGTATATTGTAAAATCATAGGTAAAACGGACGACTTATGATTTTACCGCCGCGCATCAAACATTTTGTCGGTCAATTTCCGTCGCGCAGTTTTATCACCTGCGCGGCAATCTTCCTGTGGTCTTCTTCTATCGCGGCGTAATGCTTTTTGGTTGTGTTGACGTCGCGGTGTCCCAAAACGTCTGCAACCATGTATATATCGCTTGTCGCCTTGTAGAGATTTGTGCCGAACGTGCTCCTCAACTTATGCGGCGATATCTTTTTGAGAGGAGCCGCCTCAAGCGCGTACTTTTTCACAAGGTTTTCGACCGAGCGTACGCAAATGCGTCGCACTTGCAGTGATAGAAACAGGGCGTCCATATCCTTTTTATCCATTTTTTCGCTTCTTGCGATAAGCGATTTGCGCTCGCCCTCGATATAGTTTAATAGCGCCTCCGCCACTTCTTCGCCGAAGTACAGTATCGCGCGGCTGCCGCCTTTGCGCGTAACGGTGAAGGCGTTTGTTTCGAAGTCCACGTCGCCGATATTGAGCCCCACGCATTCGCTGACGCGGATACCCGTGCCGAGCAGAAGAGTAAGAATCGCCACGTCGCGCGCTTTAGTGTTGCGTTGTACCTTGCGTTGGTGGTCGCTCAAGCCGTCGCCGCTCTCCGCGACGTTTATAATACGTTCGATTTCCCGCCCCTCGAGGCGGACGATCTCTTTATCGTGAAGCTTCGGCATAGTGAGCTTTGCGGCTACGTTGGACGAAATCCTGTCATGGTTGAAAAAGTATTTGAAAAACGTGCGGACAGTAGATATCTTGCGGGCTTTGCCCTTATTGCCGTTTGTGTATTCTTTGCCGTCGTATTCGTATAGATTTAAGTATTCGAGATAAGCTTCCAAATGAAGAGTGGTGACTTTTTCAAGGTCTTCTATTTGGAAATCGAGCATGTCTTCATATTGCCTGAACGCGCGCACGTTGCGCAACAGATAGTCGAAAAAAATGCGCAGATCGTATGCGTAGTAAAGACGTGTGAGGGGAGTCGTTTGCGGTTCGATGCCGATAAAAAACTCCTCGCAGAACTCCGGAAGAGTGTCGCGGATCTCACGCAGCCGCTGCGTCACGTTTTTGTCTCTTTCGCTGAAATAGTTTGCCATAGGATCATCCGACTTTCATTTATATTTATATAAATGATGATAGTAAACTTTTCGCAAAATGTCAATGTTTTATATTGAAAAAGCGCATTTTATGCGCTTATCAATCGTCTATATCTTCTTTGAGCTTTTTTAGAATGCGGCCTTCGATCCTGCTGACCTGCACCTGCGATACGCCCAATTCCTTTGCGACTTCGCTTTGCGTTTTGTCGCGGAAATATCTCAAAATGATTATTTTTCTTTCGCGCTCGGGCAGGTTCTTTATACAGTCGCGCAGCATTAGTGCGTCCAGATTTTCGTCGGGGGAGCTTTCGCCCACGATTTTGTCGCCGATGGACGCGCCGTCGTCGTCTCCGATCGGCTCGGACAGCGATAGCAGATAATGCGTTGTGTCCATGGCGAAAACCACGTCCTGCGGCTCTACGCCGAAGTGCGCCGCAATGTCGTCGATAGACGGCTCCGTCTCGTCCGTCTTTTGTTTTTCCTCTATATACTGCGATATCTTTGTAGCAAGCGTTTTTGCCCATCTGGAGACCTTGACGGCTCCGTCGTCGCGTAAAAATCTCTTTATCTCGCCGCTTATCATGGGGACGGCATAGGTTGAAAATCGCACGCCGTAGGACGCGTCGAAGTTGGATACCGCTTTGACAAGCCCCATTGCGCCGAGCTGCATGAGGTCGTCGTATTCAAGCCTGCCGCCAAAGCGTTTAACGATGGATTTTATCAAAGGAATGTTTTCCGCTATAAGCTTTTCTTTGGCATCGTCGTCTCCCGATTGAGCCGCTTTTATCAGCTCGAGGGTTTGCTCATGCTCCAACATTATTTAAACACCTTTTTCATAGTCACGGTCGTGCCTTCGCCCGTTTTTGACCGCACCGTCATTTCGTCTGTAAACGTCTCGATGATGGTAAAGCCCATGCCGCTTCGTTCGTCCTCGGGACGGGTAGTGAAAAACGGCTCGCGCGCTTCGTCTACGTTTGAAATGCCGCACCCGAAGTCCGTCACGCTGACGGTTATGCTGCGATCGCTTTCGTCAACCTCGCAAAGCAGCTCGATTATGCCGCCGTCCTCTTTGTAGGCGTGTACGACGGCGTTGGTCACAGCTTCGCTCACCGCGGTTTTCAGGTCGTTTATCTCCTCGACGGTGGGGGAGCATATAAGCGAAAAGGTTGCCACGGCATTTCTTGCAAACGCCTCGTTTTTTCCGCTCGATAACATCTTCATATCAAAAAAATTGTTCATAACAACTCCTTATTCAACTATTGGGACGAAAGTGTATATTCCGCTTGTGCGAAATACCTTATCCACTTGCATTGGGACGTTTTTCAACAGCAGCTCGGCATGCTTGGCGCGCAGTTTTTTGTATCTGCCGAGGAGCAGTCCGAGTCCCGTGCTGTCTATAAACGTGACGTTTTTCATGTCGAACGTCATTGTGCGAAATCCTTGCGCCTCGATCAGCTTGTCAATATCGGCGCGCAGAGAACGGGCGGAGTATTCGTCTATTTCGCCCGAGAGTTTTATGCAAATATCGTTGCCGACAATTTTAAAATCCAAGTTCATATTGCCTCCGGACAATAGGATAAATGATGGCGCGGCGCGCAAATTGAATTGTTTTGTTTGAAAAGCAAATTTCAAAGCGTATTCTGTCAAAAATTTCTCAAATTCAAGACAAAAAATCATTGACACAAGTATTTTTTTATTGTATATTGATTGAGTCGTCAACACAACGGTAACGGGGTGTAGCGCAGCTTGGTAGCGCATCTGCTTTGGGAGCAGAGGGTCGGGAGTTCGAATCTCTTCACCCCGACCATACACTTATCATCCGGTGACGACGATATCACTTCATAGATGATAGATTCGGGCCTTTAGCTCAGTTGGTCAGAGCAGTCGGCTCATAACCGATCGGTCCGCGGTTCGAGTCCGTGAAGGCCCACCAAAATCAATCATTATTGGCCCGGTAGTACAGTTGGTTAGTACGCCAGCCTGTCACGCTGGAGGTCAGGGGTTCGAGCCCCCTTCGGGTCGCCAAATGATATGTGTGGCAGTGACAAATGTCACTGCCACATACATCGATAGCCCTTTTGCGGCAAAGGTTGACGCCTCGGTAGCTCAGGTGGTAGAGCAAGGGACTGAAAATCCCTGTGTCGGTGGTTCGAGTCCGCCCCGAGGCACCACCCAAACGCTGGTGTAGCTCAACAGGCAGAGCAGCTGATTTGTAATCAGCAGGTTGATGGTTCGATTCCGTTCACCAGCTCCAAAGTTTAATATGGGTAGGTTCCCGAGCGGCCAAAGGGAGCAGACTGTAAATCTGCCGTCAGCGACTTCGGTGGTTCGAATCCACCCCTGCCCACCACGAAAAAACGTACTGAAAGGTACGTTTTTTCAAAAGTGGCGGAACAGGGAGGATTTAGCGCAATGATATTGCGCACACGGCAATGCCGTGCGAACCACCGTTCGGTGCTGACGCTGCGAGCCTGCGAGCAAGCTCGGCTCTGCGCTATTAAACGAATCCACCCCTGCCCACCACGAAAAAACGTACTGAAAGGTACGTTTTTTCAAAAGTGGCGGAACAGGGAGGATTTAGCGCAATGATATTGCGCACACGGCAATGCCGTGCGAACCACCGTTCGGTGCTGACCGCGAGCGAGTGGGAGACAAGTTGCAAATTTGTATAGAACGAGAGATGCGGACGTGAGACGCTGCGATCCTGCGAGCAAGCTCGGCTCTGCGCTATTAAACGAATCCACCTCTGTTCATCGCCTTAAAGTCTAAAACGACTTGAAATATATTCAGTCTTTTAGCGAAATAAATTTACGGAATTAAAGCAATGCAAATAGAAAAAATAACACGAAACAATATTGTTGTAGCGCACATAACCGCCAACGAAGTCATTATAAGTGATTTGCAGTCTGCAATTGATATGATAATGAGCGTAAAATACGAAGCGGAAACAAAAAATATCGCATTATCGAAAGACCTTATTGTCGACAAATTTTTTATATTGAGTAGCGGCCTTGCAGGCGAAATTTTGCAAAAATTTATCAATTATCAGTTCCGTATAGCAATTTACGGTGATTATTCAAAATATACAAGCAAACCGCTGAAAGATTTTATATATGAGAGCAATAACGGACACGATGTATTTTTTACTGATAATTTAGAAACAGCCTTAAAAAAGTTGACCGAACAATAATTCGTTTTAAGTTACTATCGCGCCGATACGAAAAATCGCACTGAAAAGTGCGATTTTTCAAAAGCGGCGAAGTAGGGAGGATTTAGCGCAATGATATTGCGCACACGGCTACGCAGTGTAAAATCCCGATTTTCGTTTGTAGACGGTGCATTCTCGTTTTTTAGTTAATATGTCGAGGTAGGTTTTGACGCTCCATAACTTTGAGTAAATATTATCAAAATATGCCAAGGCGCCAAGGTCATATCATTGCATTTTCATGCAGTTGAAAAAAGCATTCGCTTGAGGTATAATTTAATTTGTAAATACCAAAAGGATTTTTATTATGGAAAGAATTTTAAAATTTAGCGACAGAGCCGAATTCAGAAAATGGCTATATACGAATTGCCTATCTGACGACGGGGTTTGGCTTTTATTCGATAAAACTAAAAAATCGACTACGATTACAGCTACGGAAGCATTGGAAGAAGCGCTGTGTTTTGGTTGGATAGACGGACAAATGCAGAGCGTTGACGATATGTTTTATAGAAAATACTTTTCTATGCGACGCACAAAAAGCAAATGGTCAGAAAAAAACAAGGCGCTGGTTCAAAGTCTTGAAGAACGCGGACTTATGACCGATTTCGGAAGAAAGAAAATCGAAGAGGCAAAGCAAAACGGTCAATGGAATGCTCCGAAACCTGCGGCCGTTACAGACGAACAAATTGATACGTTGTGCGAGGTGATAAAAGGACGGGAGCCTGCTTATACTAATTTTCAAGCTATGTCGTTATCGGTAAAGAAAACGTATACGAAGGCATATTTAGATGCAAAAACAGAAGCGGGAAGAGATAAGCGGATTGCCTGGATAATCGATAGACTAAATCAAAATCTTAAACCAATGTAACTGTCAGAAGCAGTTTGCGTTTCCGCTTTTGTTAAAGTTAAAACTACTTTGCTTTTGACTTTTTCTAAATGGAATTCAAGGGTCAGATGCGGTATTTCGATTTAAGAAGCATAAATAAAAAAGATTGAATTAATAAGTGCATAATGTTATATTGGTTTATAATTATAAGTAGAGGTTTTGATTAATGGATTATAAAGATTTAGACCCGTCTATTCGTCGCGGCATAAAAACTATAACAGAGTATTGGGATAAATTAGATAAAGATGTTGAAATAGACGATGATGAAGACATGGACGCAGGCATATTACAGCTTATTGAAGATACTTGTAACGATAGATTCGAGTTTTCTTGCGCCATTGACAATCTGTGCAATAGATTTTTCAATAGGTTTGGCTATGCTTGCGAAAATGCGCGAATTATAAAAAACAAGCTTATGCATTTAAATTATTCCGACGAGTTAAATTATGAATATGCGATTAAGCTTTTGCGGGAATTTGATGCGGTTAGCTGTTGTTTAGCGGATCTGGATGTATATCCCGTTACAATGGTAGAAACGTTATATGCTATTGCGTTGCTGGAACGACACGATGATATAACTCAAGAGTTGCGGGGAGATATATGGTACATAATGTCAATTTATCGAGGCTGTCCTGATTGGTACATATATGAGGAATTGTTGAACGATTACGACTATGATTATACCGTAAACGGCTTTTTATCTCCTGAAGAGCGTGAAGAACTTGCCAATAGAAGCTATAACGACAATAAAACCATAGCTCGAGAATTTAAATATGACCCGGAAATATACGGATGTTGCGTAAAAGTGCGGTTTCCAAATAATAAGACATATAGATACAACTGTCGATTTGATGAAATTGAAGAAAACGATTTTGTGTTTGTAACGGGAAAAATGAAAAATATTAAGGGTAAGGTAGTTGAGCGATCGGAAATGTGGAATACCGCCGACTATATGGAAGAAGTATCCGATATTGTGAAAGAAGATTGAAAATTAAAAACTCGTTTCGTGTAGTTTGCGCCATAGCGAGTACCGCCTTTGGCCCGTACTGTTCACAAAATTTCTTGATTTTGTTATTGAAGTATAATATAATCGGTTTTGAATACGGAGGAAACAAAAATGACAAAAATTCTTTATGTTTTAACGGATAAATGTCCGCAAAATCATCCTTGTCCTGCGGTAAAAGTCTGTCCTGTAGGAGCGCTTTCTCAATCAAATCACAACGCGCCCGTAGTAGACCGCGAAAAATGCGTGCGTTGCGGCAAATGCTCTTCGTTCTGTCCTAAAAAAGCGCTTGTTCTGGAATAAAGCTTACTACAACAATTTCTCATAACAAGTTTATGCGTTTATAAAGAAGATATAGGCCTTATTAAATTCATCGGCGTTCAAATAACACCGAGAATTTGCCTCTGCAAGCGGATGAGCGGGAATTAAAGCGATACGGACATATTTTTGATTAAAAGAGTTTTGTCGACCGGTAGGGGATAAGCAGAAAAGCATTAAAATAGGCGCTCGGTTTTTCGAACGCCTATTATTTTTTTTAATATTAACTAACTTAAATAAGCAAGCGGACTGTCATTGATACTCTACGACGCTCGCCCATTTTTTAAGCAATTCGCATTCCTCCTCGTTGCCCTTGACGGATTGAGAAGCCGCCACGATAGGTATCCATTTTTGGACGTATTGCTTTGCCGTGTCGCTCTTTTTGCAGAAAGTATCGAGGTAAAACTCCGCCGCTTCATTATCGCCGCTCAAGCAGAACAGAAGATAGGTGCGCGCAACGTCCGCTGACGCGTTGCCTTGAGTGGCGTGCGACCAATCGATGATATATGGCGCGTTGCCTTTTGCGATAATTACGTTGGAGGGATTGAAATCGCCGTGGCACACCTTGTTGTGCTTCGGCATGCCCTCGAGCCTAGTATGAAGCTCGTAGCGCGTTGTCGCGTCAAGATCGGTGGAGGATATTTTGCGGTTCATCTTGTCCTTGAGCTTTGTGAGGAGCGGAGAGGTCTTTGTGTGGACTTCCATTTGCAAATCGACCAAAAGCTCTATATATTCGTTCTTTTTCTCGGGATGCTCCTGCATAAGCTGCGCGAGAGTTTTGCCCTTGATATATTCCGTCACGATTGCCCACTTGTTGTCTTCCAACAAAGTGACCGCAAGCACTTTGGGGATATTCAATCCCGTCTCTTCGATTCTTGCCTGATTCAGCGCTTCGTTAAGCACGTCGGCTTTGGAGTATTCCGCATTAAAGACTTTAATGCATTTGTCGCCGTCGCAGTAGACGGTTTTGTTGCTTCTGGTTGCTATGACTTTGTCAAGCTTCATTTCCCTTCTCCTCATCATATTGATTTGATAAACCCAAAACGCATAGGTCTGTTAGTTTGCCTGATATGTGACGGACCGCCGCGCTTGCTTAAGTTATAATTTAATTTTATCATGCTTGCCTGTTTAAGTCAATGTCAAAAAACGGCGCAATATTCGCGCAAACACGATATCCACATAATATTTCGGCGTTTGTGATCTTTGTAGAAATTGCGGGTTTTAAGTGAAAACACATAGGTAATATAGAAAGCGATTATTGTTGCCGTTAAATGCGGGAAATGTTATAATGCGAATATGAAAGATTTACGTGAAATGTCGCTTGAGGAGCTTTGGCAGCTGTTCCCGATAATTTTGACGGAGCATGATCCGCGTTGGGAAGGGCAGTACTTTGATGAGGTAGAATCTTTGAAGAGCGTTCTGCCGCAGGACGTACGGTTTTATCATATCGGAAGTACCGCAATCAATGGTATTTGGGCAAAGCCGATCATAGATATACTCGTTGCCGTTGACGATAAAGATGATATCGGACAGATAGCGAACATTTTGAAGGAGCGCGGTTATCTTCTTATGTCGCAGGGAAACGGGCGCGTATCGTTCAATAAAGGATATACCCAAGGCGGCTTTGCGGACAAAGTCTTTCATTTGCATATAAGACTGTCAAACGATATCGACGAGGTATATTTCAGAGACTATCTCAACGGGCATCCTGAAGCCGCAAAGGAATACGAGGCGTTGAAGTTGAGGCTTTGGAAAGAGTTTGAGCACGACAGGGACGCATATACGGTCGCGAAAACGGAATTTGTGGAAAAATATACGCAATTGCAGCGTGAAACCGTCATGAAAAAGCGAACGGAGGAAAGCAAACGCTAAAATACGTATAGTAGATAGAGCTATGACATTTTTAAAACGCGAAATAAAGAATATGTCATGGGAAGAAATCGTGCGGACTATGCGCGACAGGCTTCCGAGTTACGTCGCATATACGGTAGTTGACGTGATTTTTTCGCGCGACGGCGAGAAAAGATTTATAATATTGAAATCTACACATACGGGATATTTTACTTTTGTATTCGAAGTATTGAAGGCTTTAGACGAGGATGAAATAATGTATTTTGCATACCGCGATGTTCCCGCGTATTGGGAGGTCTGCGACGACGGTTTTTATCGCGTTTTCGCAGATATGGATATTTTGGTCAAAGAGTTGAAGTCGACTCCGCAATGGAAAACCTGGTTTGTATAAGAAAGATACTTTTACAGTGATCTTGCCGTTGTTAATGTTTATATAGGCTGTAAAACGCATTTTAATGTGCAAGCGATTTTACGTGTTTCAAACCATTGAAAAATTTTTAGCGATTTATTATAATATGATTATAAAAACACTGTTTTGCAGGGAGTGTGCAAATGAAGGGAAAGATAAAATCTGTTTTGATCGTTGTATTTTTGGCGGCTGTCATGCTGTGCGCGGCGGTTGGATTTACCGCGTGCAATTTGATAGACAATATGCTAAACAGCTTCAATTCCGCAAAGGTCAACGGTATTGCGGACAGCATCGCGCTTGCAATGCTCGGCAACAACGCGTTCAATTGGAACGTGTTCTCCGTTGACCCAAAGGGGTCGTTCGGATATGAAAAGAACGGAGAATATAGCTGGTATGAATATTCTCCCGTTGATGAGAAAGAGATTGCGGAGGCGTACGATTCTTTCAAATCGCTTTACGATGAAATAAAAAAGATAAACGTCTCGCGGCTCGGGCGCAAGGATGCGATAACCTATCGCTCGCTTGACAGCATGCTTTATACATATACGTCTTATTACGGCTCGCGTTATGCCAAAGACTTTGAATTGATAGGCGGCTCGTACATCGGCGCGGAAGGCGGATATGTTGCGGATTTTGCAAGTAGCGTAGAAAATTTTGTATTTCGCAGAGAATCCGACATGCAGGATCTGCTTGAGATAACGCAATCCACAAAGGAGGCGTTTTCGACTTATGCAGACTATGCCGCGGACAGGATCGAGGCGGGATATCCTCTTTACGACCATACCTTGAACGAGATGCAGGATTATCTTAACGACATCTTGGATCAGGGAGAGGGGTACTATTTATACGATGTCTTGAAAAACAAAATAAACGCGGTCGACTTTTTGAGCGCGGCGAAAAAAGCCGAATACATATCGGCGTTTGAAGCTGCTATAAAGGACGGCTTTATCGATGGAGCAAGATTGCTTTGCGAGGGCTTGGAGCAATATAAGGGCAACGTTGTTGTCACGGACAAGAGCTATCTGGCGGCTTACGGCGAAGCGGGAAGGGCATATTATCAATGGAAATTCGAGCAGATCACAGGCATAAAGAATGCAGATATCGATGACGTTTATGACGAAATGAGCGAATACGTCGAGGACTTTAAGACTTTGAAAAATTCGGTCGTTGAATATGCGGAGACTTTAAAAGAAAGTCAACCTGAAATTTCTGACGATTTCAACGCGTATTTGGCAGGGGAAAAGTCTTTTGCAAGTATGCAAACTCCCGAAGATATCATGCTGTTTTTGACGGAAGCGTCAAAGAAAATAGTGCCTGATTTGAAGACTATGCCGGATATAGATTTCAAATATATGGACGAAACGGTTGCGGGCAGAACGAGCACAATGGCGTATTATTTGAAGTCGCCTTTGGATTCTAAAAACGCGCCCGAGCATATCACGTTAAACCCCAATTATCTCAACGACGACTATAGCGTGCTGTTTACGACGATGGCGCACGAGGGATACCCGGGGCATCTGTACGCGCACGTCAAAGCCAAAGAAAGCGACTTGAGCCTGTTGAGCTGTTGAGCCTTGTGGACACATGTCAGGCTTTCTCGGAGGGTTGGGCGGTATATGCGTCCGTTGCCATATTGGGAACGCTTGCGGTAAGCACGCAGGACGAGGCAGTTTCGCTTTATTGTCAATATTACCTTTATAATATCGCGTCAAGCTATATGGAATCCGCGCTCGAGGATATCCTGTTCAATTACTACGGATACGGCGTTTCGGACTTTGATGATGAAAGCGTTGAAGAGGGTGCGGTGCGCTCCGCTATAGAATGGTATATGGAAAATCCCGCCGCCTATATTTCATACGGCTACGGCATATATTACTTATATAAGCTGCACGTAAACGCCGGATCGGCTTTGGCGGAAAAATACGACGAAGTCGCGCTCAACGGGGCGCTGCTTGCGGAGGGAATGGGTATGACGCTCGACCGCGCAGGCGAAATCGTGCAGGAGTATATCAGGACGGCGCGGTCGACGTTACACTGATTCGGATAAATCCTGCTGCATGAGCCATACCTTCATCACCAGCTTTTCCGGCAGCAGCTTGGACAGCAGGTGAGAGAGCTTGATATATCCGCTGTAGACGGAAATATCCTTATCGTTGTTCGCGTCGGCGAGCGCCTGCTCGGCGACGACGTCAGGCTCCGTCATATGAGGGAATTTGGTGGTGCCGCGTTTTGCTCCTATGCTTGCGCGCTCTATCAGTCGCGTGTTCATCCATCCGGGGCAAACCGCGGTAGCGCGTATTCCTCTTGAGTTGAGCTCGACGTTGAGCGCGCGCGTATAGTTGAGTATAAACGCCTTTGTAGCGCTGTATATATTTTGAAAGGGGACGGGCTGGAACGACGCCTGCGACGACATATTGACTATGTGCGAGCCCTCTGACATATACGGTATGCACATGACGCACATCGCGACGGTCGCGGCGACGTTCAGGTCGATCATGCTTATGGATACCTCCTTCGATATGTCGCCGTAGTCGCAAAATACCGCGTAGCCCGCGCAGTTTACGAGATACCTGACGTCGGGCTGCTCCGTTTGCAGAAGAAGCTCGATCGCGTTTAAATTGGCTCTGTCCGTCAGATCCATTGAAAAAATGCGGATTTTTTCGCCGCAATTACGGCGTACCTCGTTCAATCTGTCTTGGTTGCGGGCTATCGCCCAGATCTCGTCTATGTCGCTGTATTTTGACAGTAGCTTTGTAAATTCTTTGCCGATACCGCTGTTTGCACCTGTTATTATTGCAATATTTTTTTTATCCATAATTTCACCTCGCACGTATATTCTTGACATAATGAAAAATTTTACGCACAAAATAAAGCGCCCGTTGCAAGCGGGCGCTTTTGATATTATTCCGATAAATTTACGGAGTATAGTATTTACCGATCCAATTGCCGTTCCCGTCCGTTTGCGGTCCGAGCATGCCGAGGCTGCCTGCGACGATAAGCAGCAGAATGACTACGGCGAGTATAACGCCTATGCCGACAATCTGCCATTTGCGCGGCAGGTCGTGTATGCAAACCGCGGAGAAGAAGAACGGGCAATATCCGATAAGGAAGAGCACGATAGGCATGCTCGGCTGCCACCAATCCTTTTCCCATGTGAGCACGCCGCATTTGTTGAGCAGTATTTCTATGATGACGGCAAGCACGGAGCCCACGATTGCGGGCAAGACTCTGCCAAGCGCCGCTTTGCGCTTTATCACGCGTTCTTCGGCGGTGAGGGCGGAATAGCGCACGTTGGCTTTATAATACATATTGTTGGGGTCGTTAAGCCAATTTTTATTGCCGTCCATGAATTTGACGCCTTCAAAGCCGTCCGAGGTTTTGAGGAGCTTGCACGCAAACATGCCGCAGACGAAAAACATAAACGAAATTTCGATATTGTAGCCTACGAGAATTTGCAGCGCGGAGCCTCCCGCGGTCGTCGTACCCCAGACGGGCTGTCCCGTCGTTGCGTAGACCATAGCGTTCCAGGTCTCGTTGAACACGTCCATGAGCCAGAACGCCGCCGCGCCGAGAACGAGACTGTAATTCTTGTTTTTGATCTCCGTAAAGATCAGATACAGCGTGATGACGAAAAGCGGCACGATATACCATTTGAGCTGTTTCGGGTCCTGCATCGCCTGTTCGAGGTCGAACGGCGTGGTGGTGCCGGGCGCTTTTGCCGATAAAATTGCGTTGAACATAATGTGATCCCCCTTATCAATAGTCTAATCGGGTACTTTTTGTTTGTCAATACGCAAAATACGCAAAACATATTATGACCGTCATGATATGCGTGTGTTTAAAAATTTTTCTCTTGTCAACAATTTCGATATGGATAAGCTGTTTGCCGCAAATTTCGAGGACAAAGAGGTGTTGAACATTACTCTTATCGACGCCGAAAGAGTCGCGGATATCCCGCCGAAGCAGACGGCTATGAAAAATCGGACGCGCGCCGAAGCGCGTCAAACGGAAAGCGTATGATAGACAGAATTGAATATCAGGATTATGTGACCAAGACCCAACCCAAATCGCCGATGGTGCGCACGCTGTTCGCCGCGTTTATCGTGGGCGGACTCATTTGCTGTATAGGCGAGGCGATAGGCGATATCATCAAGGTCATCTTCAAGGAAATGAGCGACAAAGACGTTGCTACCTGGGAAAGCTGCGTCATGATTTTCCTCGGCAGCTTTTTTACCGCTTTAGGATTGTACGACAAGCTGGGACACTATGCCGGAGGCGGCTCGATAATCCCGATAACGGGTTTTGCCAACTCTGTCGTTTCGCCTGCGATGGAATACAACAGAGAGGGCGTTTTCTTTGGCATTTGCGCCAAGATGTTCGTCATTGCGGGGCCGATCATAGTTTTCGGCGTCGTGGCGAGCTTTCTTGTGGGCTTTATAGGCTATTTTGTGGTTTGAGGTGAAATATGCGCACTTTTGAGATAAAAACACCCGTTTACATCAAAAGCGGATTTACGATCGTAGGGCCTAAAGAGGGCGACGGCAATTTCGGCGATTGCTTCGATTTAGTGCTGAAGGACGACCTTTGGTGCGAAAAATCCTATGAAAAGTGCGAAAGCAAGATGCATAGGGACGCGATCACGGGCGCAATCAAAAAGGCGGGAATGGAAAAAGAGGATATAGATATCATGCTCGGCGGCGATCTGCTTAACGAGCTTTCCTCGACAAGCCTTGCGGCGCGCAATTTTCCAACCGCTTTTTTTGGGCTGTATAATGCGTGCTCGACCTACAGCGAGGCTATAATAGTTGGCTCGATGCTGATTTCCGGCGGATACGCAAGGCATATCACGTGTTCGACGTCGAGTCATTATTCGTCTGCGGAGAGGCAGTATAGGTTTCCTTTAGAGCTTGGCAACCAACGTCCTCCGACGGCGCAGTGGACGGTCACGGGGTCGGGTTGCACGGTGTTGAGCTGTGAAAAGCCGTCCGCGATAAATTCGAGGGTGTACGACGACGATATCATCGCGATAGACGACGGCATAAATATGGATGACAAGGAGCTTGAAAAGTATAAGAAGAGCATAGAGAAGCAAAAAAAGGTCATCAACAAAGATAAATCGAATATACTCGAGGAAAATTTTCATAAACAAAACAACGATTACGGCGTGCCGAGCTCGCATTGCGTGCGGATAACGGGCGGTACGATAGGCAGAGTGATAGACCTCGGAATAGACGACGAGGCAAATATGGGAGCCGCTATGGCGCCCGCGGCATGCGATACGATACTGACTCATTTCAAAGAAAGCGGCAGAAGCCCCGATTATTACGACGGGATATTTACGGGCGATTTGGGGAGATACGGCAAAGAAACTCTGGAATATCTGCTGTCCAAGGAGGGTGTGACGCTTCCCAAATATTATATGGATACGGGCGCAAGCTATTTTCTGCCGGAGCAAAAGACATTTCAGGGCGGAAGCGGAGCCGGATGCGTCAACACGGTATTCAACGCATATATATTGAAGCGACTCCAAAGAGGGGAGATCAAAAGGGCTTTGATCGTGCCTACGGGCGCGCTGCTCAATAAGGATACCCCGTTGCAAAAGGAAACGATTCCCGGCATTGCGCATGCGTTTACGGTTGAAAGCGAGCCGTTAAATTAATGCAAGTAGTCTAAATTATGTATAAAATTAAAATACTTTCGTCAAAGAGGTTTGAAATATGGATATATTTTTGACATATTTAAAGGTTTTTGCCGTCGGAGGGCTTGTGTGCCTTATCGGACAGATATTGATAAACAAGACGCAGATGTCCTCTGCGCGCATACTCGTTTTGTATATGCTGGTGGGCGTAGTGCTTGAGGTTACGGGGGCGTTCGAGTATATGAAGCAGTTTGCGGGCTCGGGCGTAACCATCCCTATCATGGGCTTTGGCTCCAATCTTGCCAAAGGCGCTCTCGAGGGAGTAAAAGAGAAAGGTTTCATGGGCGCCATATCGGGAGGCATGAGCGCGGTTGCGGCGGGATTGACCACGGCTATAACGTGCGGTTTCATATTCGGCTTGATTTCACGCTCGCGCAGTAAAAAAATATAATCGCTATACGCGCCTAACGAGGCGCGTTTTTTACGGGTTTAAATTGAGCATGTCGGATATGTCGTTCATGCTCAAAAACGTGTCGGGCACATCGCCGACTATTACGTTTTCGCAGACAAGTATTTCAGCTTTTACCTGTACGGTCGGCTCGTCGATGGGCGTGATTATATTGACGTCCGCAAATACGTCTATATATATCTTGTGCAACGTTTGATTTATGCCCGCGGATTGAAAATAAGACACGAAATCGCAGTTTGCGGTGCCTATAGGCACGATTTTTATAGTTACGTCGGGACCGAAGCCCGTGAGCAGAGCAAGCCCCGTGAAGGTGCCCACGGATATGGATATTTCCTGCGTGCCGAGCGCGTCGAGATTGGCTTGCGCAAGATTGGCTATTTCGCGCGCGATAGAATTTATGCGCGGAGAATTTGCCTGTATCATAGTGATCTTGCCGTCGTTGCCGTATTTCACTTCAAACAATTCGTCATAGGTCAGGCCGCCGCTTATTACGGTCGTGGCGGCAAGGTTGACTGCGTTGGTCGCGATGGCTCTGACCTGCGCTATCGAACTGCCCATGACTGTGGGAACTACGTTTTTGCGGAAATATACGGTGCAAAAAATGAAGATTGCAACGAAAACCATGATCGCAATGACCACTCGCAAAAATTTCGGACGCATGTCCTTGGAGATTTTAGACAGCCTCGACACGCGAATATTATATGATTTGACCGCGATAATCTTTACAAATTCACACTATATTGTTATAATTTGCACATGGATCTATTCGATTTACAAAACAACGTACAGCGGCTTGCCCCTCTTGCGGAGCGTATGCGCCCGAGCACCCTCGAGGAGTTTTTGGGACAGGGCAAGAGAGTGCGGCAAGGCGCCGTGCTCCG
>CANDBZ010000023.1 GCA_947383095.1 uncultured Clostridia bacterium
CGAGATCATTGTTGGTGACTGGAGTTCAGACGTGTGCTCTTCCGATCTCAGGCGACGGCACAAAGGAAATATCATTTTTGATAGGCGGCAGTCACGGTCACACGGACGGTCTTCTGCGCGACGCGGATAAGGTCATCTCGTTTGGGAACATAACCCTGCCGCATCAGTTATTCCGAGTGGTTTTATGCGAGCAGATATACAGGGCGCTGTCCATAAACGCGGGCACGCCGTATCATAAATAGACCAAATCAACCAAATCGGCAGTTTAAACGTACAAAAAGGTTGATAAACAGCGGTTATTGTATGTATGAAGAAAGATTTATGCAAATAGCTCTGGCTCTTGCAAAAGAGTGCGCCGAATGCGACGAGGTGCCGGTCGGCGCGGTCGTCGTCAAGGACGGGGAGATCATCGCTCAAAGCGGAAATGCTAAAGAGAGAGAGAACAACGCGCTCAAGCATGCGGAGCTTATCGCGCTCGACCAAGCCGCAAAGGCGCTTGGAAATTGGTGGCTCGAGGATTGCGATCTGTATGTCACTCTCGAGCCGTGCCCGATGTGCGCGGGAGCTTTGGTCAACACGAGGATACGTGCGCTGTATTTCGGCGCATACGACGAGAAGGGCGGCGCGTGCGGTTCTAAAGTGGATATACTGCAAAAGGGCTTATTCAACCACGACGTCGAGGTGAGCGGAGGTCATTTGAAAGAGGAATGCGCCGCTTTGCTGACGGAATTTTTTAGGAACAAGCGGAAGCATAAACACTGTTCTTGAAAAAATCATATATTGCTCGCACGATTTTTTAATAGGGGGAAATCGAAATGAAAAAGTCAAAGACCGTGCTTATCTTCCTGGTCGCCGTCTTGATATTGGCAACGGCGGCGCTTGCCTTTTGCGCCTGCAACGACAAAGGCTCCGATAAAGACGGCAACGGCTCCGTCGTTACTCCTCCCGACGGCGGTGGAGATAATGAGGAAGACCCGAAGCCTCCCGTGACAAATCTTTTTTATTCGCAGGAAGAGGTAATCGGTTGGTCTAAATCCGTATCCGCTTTCAATGCCTATCCCGATTTCAAGGCAAGCGCGCAGCCCGCTTTCGTAGTCCCGGGACTTAAAAAAGGACAGAATTTCGTTTTGCAAGGCGTCGAATATTGCGCGGAGCTTAATTGGACCTTTTTGTGCGGATACATAAAACCCGATACGAGCAAGAAAAACAGCGTTATTTTCGTGCTCGATATGAACAGGACCGTCACCAATGGTATAGGCAAAAGCTATAGCGGCGCGCTCATCAAGGAGATCTTTTTGCAGAAAGAGGACGGAAGCGCGTATACCGGACATGCCGGCGGGATAGCCGTGACCGGTAAAAACGTGTGGGTGGCTAACGTAGGCAGAATTTATCGTCTGCCGTTGAGCGATATCGTCGCTGCCTCTCCGTCAAGCGAAATGAAGTTTGCGGGCAGCGTGAAGGTGCCCGTTCTCGCTTCATATTGCAGCTTCGCAAGCGGTATGCTTTGGGTGGGCGAATTTGAGTACGCGAAGGACGGTTACGTTACGGACGCCGCGCATCATAACGCCGATAACGCCTCCCTCAAGGGCTGGACTGTCGGCTATGCGATAGACGAGAGCGGCGCGCAGGGCTTCGATAGTGCGACGGGCATTAAAGCGGAGGCGCTACAGGATATTGCCGTGCCCGATTGCGTCCTTTGGCACAGAGAAAAGGTTCAGGGCATGGCGGAGGCCGGCAACCGCATAGTGTTGAGTACGTCGTACGGCAGGAAAAACGATTCCGTTTTATACATATACGACAATCCCGTGCGCGGCGGCTTCGCGAAGGGCGCGGATACTCATGTAAGCATCGGCGGGCAAAGCGTGCCGTGCTATTTGCTTTCGTCTCCGCTTAAAAGAATAACCGCGCCGCCTATGTCGGAGGATTTGAGCGTGGTTTCCGAAGACGGGAAAATAAAAGTGTTTATCGCGACCGAATCGGCGTCGTTTTATTACCACGGCAGCAACCTGTTCAGCAAATCCAAAAATCCCACGGATTTCATATGGAAAGTCACGGTTGAACAGCAATGAGCATACGCAAATGAAAAAGAGCCGCATGCAGCGGCTCTTTTTCTATGACTGTAAACAAGGAATAATTTCCGTTAAGGGACGCGCCGCCTCTCGGAGCGAGTCACGAGAGAGCGCGCGTTTGCGCTTTGGATCTTTTAAGATTATTCGCGCCGTTAGGCGCGGCGGCGATCAAGCGGTTTGCACTATCGCCGCGGTCGTGTTGCCTTGATATGCGGCGTCTCCGTTCGGCGCGGCTATGCATGCCGCGACGGACGCCGCAAGCGATAAGAGTGTTGTCAGTATGATTGCAACGAGTTTTTCCTTTTTCTTTTTATCCATATTATTCTCCCTTTACAGTCTTGCCATCGACTCCCGTTGCGGACGCGTCCCTTTGCACAAATATAACTCGCGGTTTCGCGGTTTCAAAGAAATTATGCCAAAATTTTTGTAGTGCTATTTTGCAAAACGCTATGTTTATATTTATTTTTGTTATAATAAAGTCTGTTTTTTGTGTATATAAGGCTAAACCGCGTGCTTTTGAAAATTTTTATTTGCAAGAATTTTTGCGCTGAAGAATATAGTGTAGTTATGGAAAAGTTTAATCTTGTATTCATAGAGACAAAGTCCTCGAAGCAATCGCTTCTCGGGAGGACCGCAGCCGATTTTATACTTAAGGAATTCGGCGGCTTCGACGCCGCGCACAGCCGTATTTTAAAGGAGAACGCATATCTCGACGCGCGTGACGCGCTTATCGAGGAGGACGCGATAAACGTTGTGCTCACTCTGGATATGCCGCTTTTGCGCAGACAATCTATCGAGCGCTACGCCGCGTTGATGAAGCACAAGGGCGTGCCTATGGTGAGGCTTGGCGCAAAGGACAGCGCGTCGTTTATACGCGTCGGCAAGGGTGCGGACGAGGGAATTTTCGTGAAGGACGACGACTTTTTGAAGTTGAGTGATGCAAAATCCTATAATATGGTGTATAATCTGCTTAAAGACAGGATACTCGACGCCCATCTGCAAGCCGGAGTGCAAATTTTGGATAAGGCTACGGTTTTTGTAGACGATACGGCGAAGCTTGAAGCCGGCGCGCAAATCCTGCCGTTTTCGCGTATAGAAGGCGATAGCGTTGTCAAAAGCGGCGCACGAGTGAGCGCGTCGTATCTGCGCAACAGCGTGATAGAAAGCGGCGCGGTTGCGGAGTATTCGCATATAGTCGATTCCTGCGTTTGCGCGCGCGCGACGGTCGGACCGTTTGCAAGGTTGAGGGGAGCGCAGGTGGGCGCGGATTGCCGCGTGGGCGATTTTGTGGAAGTGAAAGCGTCCAAGCTCGGGCAGGGGGTAAAAGCCGCGCATTTGAGCTATGTCGGCGACGCGGAGGTCGGCGACGGCACGAATGTAGGCTGCGGCACGGTGTTTTGCAATTACGACGGCCGTCAGAAGCACAAGACGACCGTGGGAAGCGGGTGCTTTTTGGGCGCGAATACCAACCTCATCGCGCCGGTCGTCGTCGGGGATAACGCGTTTATCGCGGCGGGTACCACGGTGACGAGAGACGTCGAGGACGGGTCCTTTACGATAGGAAGAGTAAAACAGGATACAAAATCCATAAATAAAACGCAGGCATAACCTCCGTTTGCCTGCTTGGGAGTCATAAATGTTTCTCATAGTGGGCTTGGGCAATCCGGGCGCGAAATACGACAACACATATCACAACGTCGGCTTTGCCGTTGTCGACGAGTTGGCGAAGCGTATCGGGGTGAAATTCAATAAGAGCGCGTGCGACTCGCGTATTGCGGAATGTAAGCGCGACGGTATAGCGATAGCAAAACCGCAGACGTACATGAATTTGTCCGGCGAAGCGGTGAAAAAGCTTGTGCGCGCATACGACATAGACGTTGCGCGCGAGCTTGTCGTGTGCTATGACGACGTGGATCTGCCGCTGGGCAGATTGAGACTGCGCGAGGAGGGAAGCGCGGGCACGCACAACGGTATGCGCAATATAGTCGCGGAGCTTAACGAGACCGATTTTATGCGACTGCGCGTCGGCACGAAGACCGCCGAGCTTGCAAACGGCGAGACCGCGTTGCTTGACTTTGTGCTTTCAAAGATAGACTATAAATATCACAAAGAAATGACCTCCGCTATAGACGGCGCGGCTTCGGCGTTGCTTGAGCTTGCCGAGGGAGAGCCCGTCGCGCGCGTGCAGGAGAAACTGAACAGACGATGATCGATGCGGTGCTGCCGTGAGTATTCCAAATTGCTTAAAACTGAATAGTCTGGGCGAAAAGCTTGCGAAGCTGCAGGGCGCGTCCATGGAGAAGCTTCCCGACGGGAAGCTTTCCGCAATTTCCGTCATGCGTGTTTGCGACGGAGCAAAAGCGCATATTTTGGCGGCTTTGGGCGGGCGGGCGCTCGCCGTCGCCGCGGACGCTTTGGGCGCGAAGAGCTTGGCGCGCAGGATAGAAAGCTGGGGAGTCAAGGTCAATTATCTGCCATATCGCGACGATATGCTTTTGCCTCGTAAGGGCTTTTCGCATGCGAACGTGTACGAGCGCATGATCGCGTTGACGGATATCGCGCGCGGAGAGGCATGCGTTACGGTGACGTCGGCGGACAGCCTTTTGCAAAAGTTTCCGTCGCGGCGGTTAGTAGAAAGATTTGCCGTCGTCATAAAAAGCGGGGAAATCGTTGCGCCGGGCGATCTTGCGGATAAGCTTGCGCTTGCGGGCTACAGGCGGCAGGAATTGGTTGCGGATATCGGCGATTTTGCTTTGAGAGGAGACATACTCGATATATATTCGCCTGATAAAAACGTATATCGCGTCAACTTTTTCGACGAGCTTGTTGAAGATATCAAGACCGTCGACGCGGAGACGCTTATGCCGTTGAACGCGGTGAGCGAAGTCGTTGCGCCTCCCGTGAGCGATATTCTTGCGGACGAGGACGGATACAGGATCGCAATAGAGGCTATCGGCAAAAACGCAACCTGCAAAAACGCGGCGCAGGCGCAGAGCGGTATAAGCGTCGGCGCATGCGACCCATCCGCGGTATGGGCGTTGCCGTTTATGGACGGATGTCTGCAAAGCTTGCTTGAATATTTTGACTGCGCATCCGCTGTTATCGCTTTCGACGAGCCCAAGGTGGTTGCGGACAAGCTCGATATCCTCGAGAAGGAGTTCGGCGGCAGGATAAAGACGCTGTCGGAGGGCGGCGAGATTTTGCCTGCGCACAAGGACGTCAATATATCCGTCCACGAGCTGCGCAGACTGCTGACGACGAGGAGAAAATTAAGCCTATCCTCATTGAATTTATCCAATCCTCTGTTTGCGCCCGCATACGTCACGGAGCCTATAAATAAGCCAATAACTAAATATTATCTCGATCCGCCGAGCATAGGCAGAGACGTGAAAAACTTTGTACACAACGGCATAAAGGTCATTCTTGCCTGCGGGGACAGAGAGCATGCAAAGGGCGTTATAGAAAGCCTGAAGGAGCTTGAGATAGGCGCGGTATACAGCGACGACGGCAACGACGACGGCGAGGTGCTTGCTACGCCGCTGAAGGTCGAGACGGGCGTGAATTATCCCGCAGCAAAGGCGGCGCTTATAGGCGTGTCGGAGTGCGTGGGCAAACGCAGCGCGGAAAGCATAGGATTGCGCAAAAAGCAGTTTACCGCACCGAAAACAGGGGATTATGTGGTGCATCGTGTGCACGGCGTAGGGTTGTGCGAGGGCACTACGCTTATGAAAACGGGTGAGTTCGAGCGCGAGTATATTGTGCTTAAATACCGCGACGGCGACGTGCTGTACGTTGCGACCGACCAAATGAACAACCTGCAAAAGTTCGTGGGCGAAGAAAAGCCCGCGCTCAATAAATTGGGCGGCAAGGAGTTTGAGCGCGAGAAGGAAAAGGTGCGCAGATCCGTCAGGAAGCTGGCGGTGAATCTCGTTCAGCTTTATGCAAAGCGCGAAAAGGAACGCGGCTTTAAATACGGCGAGGATACCGTTTGGCAAAAGGAATTCGAGGACGCTTTCGAATACGTCGAGACTCCAGACCAGCTCAAGGCGATCGCCGATATCAAGCAGGATATGGAAAAGGGACGCATCATGGACCGTCTGTTGGTGGGCGACGTAGGCTTCGGGAAAACGGAGGTGGCGTTCAGGGCTATGTTTAAAACCGTCCTCGACGGCAAGCAGGCGGTGCTGCTCGCGCCGACGACTATACTTGCGCGACAGCATTACGAAAATCTTGAAAAGCGTCTTCGCCCGTTCGGTATAAAGTGCGGCTTGCTCACGAGGCTGCAGAGCAATGCGGAAAACGCCGCTCTCATCGCCGGGCTCAAAGACGGTACGGTGCATATGGCAATCGCTACGCACAAGGTGCTTGCCAAGGCGGTGGAGTTTCACGACCTCGGGTTGCTCGTGCTCGACGAAGAACAGAGATTCGGCGTAGAGCACAAGGAAAAGCTTAAGGAGCGTTATCCTCTCGTCAACGTGCTCACGCTGTCCGCCACGCCGATTCCTCGTACGCTCAATATGTCGCTCACGGGGCTTCGCGACATATCCATGCTCGAGACCGCGCCGCAGGGCAGGTTGCCCGTGCAAACCTACATGGTCGCCTACAGCGATACTCTTTGCGTCGACGCAATCATGAGAGAGCTTGCAAGAGGAGGACAAACCCTTATACTTTACAATAATGTAGAGGCTTTGAAGCCGTTTGCCGACAGGCTCGCTTCGCTGTGCGACGGCGCGCGTATCATCACAGCGCACGGACAGATGCCCGCAGGGCAGCTCGAGGAGAGGATAAGCGCGTTTTATGAGAAGCAATTCGACGTATTGGTGGCGACTACGATCATAGAAAACGGTATCGATCTGCCCGACGGAAACACGCTTATCGTCGTGGACAGCGGACGGTTCGGGCTGTCGCAGCTCTATCAGCTTCGAGGCAGAGTGGGGCGCAGAGGCGCGTTGGCGCACGCGTATTTTACCGTGCCCGAGGACGGTACTCTGACTGACACCGCGGAAAAACGTCTGAAAACATTGTTGGAAAATACGGAGATAGGCAGCGGCTTTCGGGTCGCTCTTGCCGATTTGTCGATAAGAGGCGCCGGAAGTCTATTAGGCGCGGAGCAGAGCGGTCATATCGAAAAAATCGGATATGAAATGTATCTTGAAATATTGGACGAAGCGGTGGAAGAGATAAGGACGGGGGTTGCGCGCAAGCCCGTGCGCGACGTGGAAATGAGAGTGGACGCGGCGGCGTATATAAGCGACGGATATGTGAGCAGCCGGGACAAGCTGCGGGTTTATAAGCGCATTTCTTCCGTGGAGAGCGTCGCAGCAAGAGACGAGCTTATGCGCGAATTGGGAGAGGTATTCGGACCCGTGGATCTGCCGCTTGAAAATCTTATAAATATAGCGTTGCTGAAAAATCTTGCTTCGAGATACGACGTGTCGCGCATCGTTATCAATAAGGGCGGCGCAGGCGCGAACTTCTATGACGCGGACGTCTTTAAAAACGAAGCTCTTATGCGCGCGGTCGCCGACCACAGCGGAAGCGTTGTGCTGACAAATACCATTCCGCCTACGTTGATATTCGAGGCAAACCGTAAAACCGCCGAGCAAAAGCTTGGGCAGCTTATCGAATTCTTTTCTATTTAATGCGCATATTCACACAAATTGATGTTTAAATATATAAATCTTACAGTTAAAACATAAAAACGGCGCGAATATGTTCGCGCCGTTTTTATAAAACCGTTTAAGACAGCTTCATTACGGTGACGTTTGTTCCGGTGTAGCTCGTTGTGCCTGTAGAAGCGTTGTGCACCGATAACGCGGTAGGCGCGGCGGCAACAAATACGATCGTCTTGCTGACGTTCGCCTGTTGAGTGTTCGCCGTTTCGTTGGTGATGATCTCGTTTGCTATAGGCGCTCCGTTTTGATAAAGCTGGATGCTCAAGGTCCCGTTGCCGCCCGTTGTGCCCGTCGCGCCGAAGGTCACGAGATACGTGCCTGCCGGAACGTTGACCGCATTGGCGGAAACGGTCAGGGTGGAGCCGGGAGTTATCGCTGTTTGCGTTATCGGGATAATAGCGCCCGTCGCTACGCTTTGAGTTCCGCCGCTCGCATAAAGGGCGTTCCCCGTTGCGGCTGCCGCCGCAGGTATGCCAAACGTGAAGGCGAATACCTTTGCCGTGTCGGGACCCGACGCAGTTACGGTTGCAGTGGGCTGCGAGCCTGCGGGCAGCGCTGTTGCCGCAGCCGTGGGGGCGCCGAAGCCTGCCGCCGCGCCTGTTGCTCCCGTTGCGCCGGTTGCGCCCGCGGGACCCTGCGGACCTGTTGCTCCGGTCGCGCCCGTTGCGCCTGCGGGGCCTTGAGGACCCGTTGCGCCGGTAGCGCCGGCAGGACCTTGGGGTATGCCGAACTCGAAAGCGAAAACTTTTGCCGTGTCCGGACCGCTTGCCGTGACGGTCGCAGTCGCAGCGGAGCCCGACGGTAAAGTCGTTGCGGCCGCCGTCGGAGTACCAAAGCCTGCTGCCGCGCCCGCGGGACCCGTAGCGCCCGTTTCACCCGCCGGGCCTTGGGGGCCTGTCGCGCCTGTTGCGCCCGTCTCTCCCGCGGGACCTTGGGGACCGGTCGCACCTGCTACGCCTTGAGGACCTTGAGGACCCGTTGCGCCGGTAGCGCCGGCAGGACCTTGGGGTATGCCGAACTCGAAAGCGAAAACTTTTGCCGTGTCCGGACCGTTTGCCGTGACGGTCGCAGTTGCCGCGGAGCCCGACGGAAGGGTCGTTGCGGCCGCCGTCGGAGTACCGAAGCCCGCCGCCGCGCCTGCGGGACCCGTTGCGCCTGTCGCGCCCGTAGCCCCCGTTGCGCCTACGGGACCTTGCGCGCCGGTTGCGCCCGTAGCCCCCACGGGACCTTGAGGGCCTGTCGCACCCGTAGCGCCTATCGGTCCCTGAGGACCTTGAGGACCTTGCGGTCCTATCGGACCTACCGGACCCGCGGGACCTTGCGCGCCCATCGGGCCTTGGGGACCCATAGGACCGGTCGGACCTTGCGGACCTATCGGACCGCGCGGGCCGCGTAAGCATACCGTCGTCGGTCTGCAGTCGTCGTGGCAGCGATTGTCGTTGCAATGATTGTCATGACAGTGATTAGAGCCGCAATTATTGTTGCAGCCGTTGTTGAAAAACATAAAAATGATCCTCCTTTATTGATTATGTAAGGGGAATGTGGTAAAATTATTGTTAATATATACTATTCCGATTGACAGGATATTGTTATTATAGGAGCGTAGCGTATGGAAGAGAAATTTAAAGCGTATTTAGAGGCTCAATTCAGGCAAATCGCGCCGACGAAGGCGGCAATGGAATATAGAAAGCAAACGCTTGTTTCTATGCTTGACCGTGCGCAGGAATTGCGCATCAAGGGCATGACCGACGACGATTTGATATGCGGCATGGTGATAGCGGAGCAGGGAGATTTTGCCGCCAAGCTGCGCGAATTTGAAAACGCCACAGTTAAAAGAGAGGTGTCGCGCAGGCTTGCCGTTCTTCTGACGGGTTTAAGCGTGGCGTACGTGCTTGCATTGACGCTGATATATCTCATAACGGGCTTTGTCGCGCACAAATGGCATCCGTGCTGGCTTATTATTGTAGGCGGGATTCTGGGCGGCGCGATTGTCGCTATGACTTTTCTTGCGGCGAGGTTTGCAAGACGTAAAGCGTTTTTGCCCATGCGGGTGCAGATAACGGGCATTGAAATATTGCTTTGCACGCTGATATTTTTGATTTTGCAGATTGCGTGCTGTATAAGCGGAAGCTGGATGACGTTTTTGGCGATGGTTGCGCTTATAGCCGTCACGGATACCGCGCTTGCTTTCGCGACGGGAAGCAAGGCGAAATGGATCGAATTGCCGGTATGCTTCGAGATAGTTTGCGTCATGCTGTACGTCATGCTCGGCATGACGGTGCGCGGGTTTTGGCATCCGGGTTGGGTAATGTGCCTGGGCGGAGCGGCCTTCGCTATTGCCGAGGCGACGGCGTCTATCGCCGTGTTCTCTTCGCGTAAAAATAAAAAGAATGCTGAAGAAAAAACCACTATGAACGAATCGTATTGGACGGAGTGGTGAGAGGAGCCAGCTTATGAAAAAGACAGTGAAGGCGGAAATGTGGGATAGAATGCAGTTTTTATTCCGCAGCTATTATGACAGAATGGTACACCTCAAGCTTTATTACGACGGCTTGATAGACATAGAAATTCTTAAGAGCGCGGTCGTGTATATGGTGGAGCAAGCGCCCGTCCTCCATAGCAGCTTCAATACAACCGTGTTGGAGCCGTATTGGAAAGAAGAAAAGTATAAGGCGGAGGATATCGTCAGTCTGCATAGGGTCGACGATATCGACGGAGCATCCGACGAGTTTCTTTCTCAAATCATCCCGTACGACGGCAACGTGCAGATTAAGATCGCCGTCTTTGAAAACGACGGCAGGAGCGTGCTTGCGATGCTTGTCAATCATATGTGTATGGACGGCGGCGATTTTAAATATTTCATCGCGACGCTTTGCGCAAATTACAATGCTCTCAAGCGCAAGGACTACGCCTCGCTTTCCATGAAAAGCGGCTCGCGGAGCTTTGAACAGGTTTATTCCAAGTTTGACGGCTCCGACCTTAAAAAAGCGAAGAATTTATACAAAAACGTCAGTAAAAACAAGAATAAAGTTGCCTTTCCCTGGAGCGAAGCCTCGCCCGACGACGTGAATAGGATCGTGCGCCGCCGGGTCGACTCGCAGACCTTTGCAAGGCTGAAGGAGGTCGCAAAGGCGTTGGGTATTACCGTAAACGACGCTGTGATGACCGTTGTATGCCGCACTTTGTACGAGATGTGCGGCTTGGATGACGGGGACGCTCTTACCGTGTCCTGCGCGATAGATCTGCGCCGACATATCGCGGAGGGAGGCGCGAAGGGAGGCTTGACAAATCACACCGCGTGGCTTGCCTGCAAAATGTCCTGCAAGGGCGAGATGGTGAGAGATACCGCGGTGAACGTGCTCAAATCCATGCGCGCTCACAAGCGGGACAAGTTTATGGGCCTGTATTCGTTGCCGCTTTTGAAGCTTGCTTATACGATATTTCCTCAAGACGTAGCGGAATTTGCGATAAAACGCGGCTATGACAATCCTCTGCTTGCGGTGAGCAATATAGGCGTGCTCGGCGACGACAAGCTGGTGTTTGACGGAACCGCGCTCACGGACGGGTTTATCTCCGGCGCGACGAAGTATAAGCCCTATTTCCTCATGTCCGTCACGACGCTGTACGGCGAGATGTCGTTTTCCACCTCGATGAGAGGAAACGAAAGGGACGTAGCGACGGTGGAAAGGTATTTCGATACCGTCATGAAAAACCTCGAGGAGTTTAACGCTATAAACGTATAAAGCGACCTTTTGAGACTTAATCTTGCAAAAAATCTTGCAAGCGTACGTTTTGTGTGATAATATACTATCAATATAATAGTGGCATATAAGGAGGGAATTATGTCGTTTGCAAAGAAGCTTTTTGTTTTTATCGACAAGGCGTTCGACGGCGGACAAAACAAAAAGAAAATGTTGAAATTCAAGGGTACTGCTTTCGTTGAAGAAAAGGACGTGGCATATGGCGAAGGAGCGTTGCAAAAGCTTGATATTTGCTATATCCCGAAGCAGGACGAAGAGAGGTATCCCGTTTGCTTTTGTATTCACGGCGGCGGCTTTGTCGCGGGTGATAAGCATCATCGCAGAGGGCTTTGCAAGTGGATCGCCGACAAGGGCTTTTTCACCGTAAACGTAAACTATTCGCTCTCTCCCGAGACGAAATTCCCGGCCGGAATTCTCGACCTCGTTAAGGCGCTCAATTGGGTCGGCGAAAATGCGGAAAAGTACAACCTCGATCTTGACAATATGCTTGTCACGGGCGACAGCGCGGGCGGATATTATTCCGCAATGCTCGCTTGCATAGCTACGCATAAGGACTTGCAGGAAAGGTTTGGCGTCAGCACGGATCTCAAATTCCGCGCCGCCATGATCGACTGCGGTATATACGACGTGGCGGAGGCTCTTCAGAACAAGGTGCCTTTCAACCTCACGGACAAGATATTGTACGATTTTTGCAGCATCCATATCGACGGTCTCGAAAAATACGAGTACATCGACGTGCTTGCTCCGTTCAACTTCGTCGACGAGACTTTCCCGATCTCATTCATCACTTATGCGAACAAGGACTTCTTCTGCAAGGGACAGGGACAAAAGCTCGTCGCAAAGCTTAAAGAGCTCGGCGTGCACGTAGAGTCGCATCATTCGACCAAATTCTTCGACAATCACTGCTATCCTTTGAATTGGAACCAAGGCGCGGCAAAGGAAAACGTAAAATTGGTTGCGGATTTCTTAAGAAGGGTTGCGAAAAAGGAGATTTAACGACGCGCCCTCTTCGGAGGGCGTTTTATTTTGATGAAAAAACGCGATAAGATCAAACAGGCATTTATAAAGCCGGACGAACCGCCAACGGGCGAGCCTTCCGTTTGCGCCGACCCCGCACACACGCAGGTGATAACGAAGCAGCAAAAAAAGGCTTCGGTCGTCAACAGGATCGGCATGCTCTGGACTTTGCTGTCCACGGTATATGCTATCTTCAGCACGTGCGTTTTTATTGCGCGCGGGTGGGTGCCGCACACAGTGACATACGTGCTTATAGGCGTGCTCTGCGCATATGTGATAGCGTTTATAGTGCTTTGCGTTTTGTCGTTTAAGGATCCCAAATCCGGCAAGAAGCATACGAAAACATATAAGAAAACCTTGAAGATATTCAAGGCAATCGTCAATATAGTTTTTTTGGCGCTCACAGCTTTGTCCATGGTCGGCATGACGATGACGGGCATGAACGTCGTCAAAATCATAGTGTTTTCCTTGACGTTTCTGGTTGCGGCAATTCAGCTCGGCTTGAGTATAGCGCGGTTGCTCTTGCGCCTTACGCAGCTTCATATAGCAAAGGTTTATACCGTCAAAGTCGAACGTTTTGTGGACGGTAGACGCAAAAGAAAAGCCGTGGGCGACAAACTGAAGGAAAACAAATATAAGGATTGATTTATCACATGAATGACGTTTAAGCAGTAAAAATCCGCACTTAAAATGCGGATTTTGATTTGTTAAGCTTGCGTGGGGGATTAAATTCGAGACATAAATCTGTTTGTAAGATACCAGGGCTTTTCCAAAAGAATACCGCTATTCTGCGCTTCCTTTTCGCTGTATGACGCATGCATGCCGAGAAGGAAGCTGCTGTTGTAAAGCATATACGGCACGGGCTCGGACGTATGAGTGCGCTTCGAGACGGGCGTATAATGGTCCGGCATGACGAGCATAGCAAAATCTCCTTGGTTCGACAGCGCGGAAAATACGGGCGCGATAATTTTTTGGTCGATTAACTCTATCGCGCGGATTTTGCCCTGCAGATCTCCCTGATGACCGCACTCGTCCGTCGCCTCGAGATGGACCATGCAAAAATCGTTTTTTTCGAAAGCCTTTACAGCCGCCGCGGCTTTTCCGTCGAAGTTTGTGGAAAGAGTGCCCGTCGCGCCTTCGACGTCTATGCTTTGCATACCGCTGCCTATGGCAATTCCCTTCAGCAGATCCACCGCGCTTATTATTGCGCCGCGCTTGCCGTATTTTTTTTCAAAGTTCTCTATGGCCGGTCTTGTTCCCTCTCCCCAAAACCAAAACGCGTTTGCGGGAGCTTTGCCTTTTGAGACTCGGGCGACGTTTACAGGATGGTCCTTCAATATGTCGTAGGATTTTTTTATGAGGGAGGTCAGATACTCGCCTAAACCGCCTTGCGGCAGATATTCGCCTATTCTTTTTGCGGTTATATCGTGCGGAGGGATAAGGATCTCGTCGGGCTTTGCGCTGTTCAGGATAAGACAGTGTCTATAGCTTATACCTGCATGAAGCCGTGCGTTTTCAAGCTTTAACCTTTGCGACAGGCAGTCTATGAGAACGCGGGCTTCCTCCGTCGAAATTTCGCCCGCGCTATAGTCGAGCATGGTTTTGTCTTTAAATTCTTCGTCGCCTGACAGCGTGACGAGGTTGGCTCTCAAGGCAAGGTCATCGTCGCGCATTTTTATGCCCATTGACAGCGCTTCGAGGGGGCTTCTGCCCGTATAGCAGTCGCGCACGTCGTAGCCCAATACTCCCAGATTCGCAACGTCGCTGCCGGGCGCGAAATCCTGCGGAACGGTGCGAACAAGCCCTATTTCAGAGGTTTTTGCAAGCTTATCCATCATAGGAGTGCGCGCAAACTCCAACGGCGTTTTGTCGCCGAGGGATGGGACGGGATAATCCGCCATGCCGTCAAGCAGTATAAGCGCGTATTTCATTTGTCACCTCACCGAGTGAGTTTATCATATTGCTTTCTCTTGCATTTGTCAATTTTATATGTTAAATTATTATATTATAGAGATCGCGAGTCGTTGCCGCAATTTTGCGGATACTATACGCGAGAGGTATGACGTGGCAAAGTCCGTTGACAAAAACTTAAGAAAGCTGCCGCTGGGCGCGATACGTCCGGAGGGTTGGCTTAAGGACGAGATGTTGCATATGTGCGCTCTTCAAAAGAGGTTGGGCGCGTTGTCGGGTCTTGTCAAAAACGGGGAATGGGTAAGCGGCGAGGCTTTGCCCAGATACGCCCGCGGTCTCGTTTTGCTATCCGCCGCGCTTGACGACAAAAATCTCAAGGACAGGATGGCGGGGTTCTTTCAGCCTATTTTTCGCAGCGCAAACGAGGGCGGCGATTTCGGGCCCATGCAATTCCGTACGCAGACGCCTAAAATCGAAGCGATAAAGGCGTTGCTGGATTATTACGGCTATACTGCGGACGAGAGGGTTATACCTTTCCTCAAAAAATATTTCAAAAATCAATTCAACAAATACGAGGTTACACCGTGCTGGTTCAATTCGCGCGCGAGACTCCTCGAGGAAATACCCGCGCTCGAAGCAGTGTACAGAGAAACCGACCTCGAGTGGCTGCAGGATCTGGGAGAAAAGCTACGCGACAGCTCGACGGATTGGTTTAGATTGGCAAGCAGGTTTCCGTACAGAAAGCCCGCGCACAGATATGTGTCGGACGCCGCGCTCAAGCGCGTAAAAAAGACGGTGTCGCTCTATGAAAAGCAGGAGCTTGCGCCAAAGGTGAAGCCGCTCACTCCCGATCTCATCGAAAAGCAGTGGAAAAAGCAGCAGAAAGCCGTTGAGACGAACGGGGTCAATCTTGCAAAGGCGGTGAAGTACGCGGCGGTTTACGGCAGGTTTGTGGGCGACGATTCTCTTAAATCTCTTTCGCTCAAGCTTGTAGACTCTCTTATGAGGTATCACGGGACGGCGGCGGGGATGTTTACCGCCGACGGCAGACTGTCCGGAGCAAGCCCCGTGCGCGGTATTGACGTACAGGCTTCCGTCGAGATGATAGATTCTCTCATAGAAGTTATCAAGGAGACCGGCGATTACGGTTGCGTGGATCTGCTTGAGCGCATTACCTACAACGTCGTTGCGGCGGCGTGCACGGACGATTGCACCGCCGTGCAGGACGTGTTGCTTATCAATCAGGTGGAGGCGTCTTCGGAAAGAATGCTGCCTCACGGAGAGAGCGACGGCGGCAACGCGTATTTTTCAAGGAAGCTGTCAAGGGGAGCGGTGTCCGTTTTGAGCGCGTTCCCTCTGTATATGCAGGCTGCGTGCATGACCAAAGACGACGAGATAGATTTTCTCACATACACGCCGTGCGATATGGATATATCGGTGGGCGGATGCAAGCTGACGATAAGCGAACGCACGGGATACCCGTTTAGAAACACGGTTGTGTTCAAAGTGGAGTATGCGGAGGGCGAGCCGCAGGTCAAGATAAATTTCAGAGTGCCGCGCAACGTGACGATGCAGTTGATTTCCGGCGGGCAGGTCGTTGCAAGCGACTCGAAGCAAATTTCCGTCAAGTGCGTCTTGCGCACGGGCAGCACGTTTATGCTCAAGATGGATATTCCGCTTTCCGTGGAGGAAAACGCGGATAAGTCGTACAGTCTTTATAAGGGCAACCTGCTTATGTCTTTAAAGGTGCCCTTCAACAAAAAGACCGATGAAAAGGACGCTCGCGTCATGAATTTGAACTTTGCAAAGAAGTGGAACATCGCTCCGCTTCTTGCAAGAAGATTGAGAGGGGGCGCGCGCAGTCTTTACGAAGAAGAGACAACAATAGTGCGCGAGATATCAGCAACGCCGTTTTCCTTTGAAAATCCGCCGTTCGAGCTTCAGATACGATCCAAAAACGTGATGAATTGGGATTATGACGTGGACGGATATACGCAAATACCCAAGAAGCCGGTGTTTTCGGAGGAAGCGTTGGAAAGGACGTTCATACCGTTCGGCTGTTCGCGCCTGCATGTGGCGCAGTTCCCCAAATGCCACAAATAGAGGGTGAGCCATGAATACTCTTGAAAGAAAATATTCCAAATCGGAGCGCATCATAGCGAAGGCAAAATTTTCGGGGACGGTATATCTCCGTTCGATCTTGCTTGCGGCGCTTCTTGGCGGCGTTATAGCGGCGGTATGGGTTTTCAAGGACAGTATAGAGCACGCTTTTACAAAGGGCGAGGGAGCGGCGGTGTATCTGACCGACGACGTAATGAGATGGGCGCTGCTCGGCGCGGGCATAGCGGTGTTGATAAGCTTCTTTGCGCATGGGTTGTCGCTTTACTCCAAAGAGCTTATTGTCACCGAGGACAAGGTCGTTTTTCGCACGGGTGTGCTTGCGGTGACCAATACCACTATTCCCATATCTGAAATCGTCATCATAGAGACAAATCAAAATTTCTTTCAAAGGATTTTCAACGTCGGCACGGTGAGCATAGTTTCCGACGCGGAGCGACCGTATAAGATAAAGGGCGTAAAATCCGCAGACAGGCTCACGCGGCGTATAATGAAGCAGGTCGCCGACGTGAAAAAGGAAAGCGAACGCAAAAAAATGCAGCTGCAACTTTCAGGTTTTGTGCCTAAATCCCGATAAAAATATGGATTTTTTGCTCCGCAATTTTGCGGAGTTTTTTTTATAAAACGACAATAATTTTATAAAAACGACGTATTTATATATGCTTGACTTGTGTTGAAATACTGATATATTTTTTTGATTTTTTCGATTAAAAAATATGATTTGAGGCGGATAGATATGCGATTTTGTCGAATTATATCGCTTTGTAAAGATAGGTTTGAATGTAAGGTTAAGCAAAAATAACGGCTGAAGAGCGAGTTGTCTATGATGATCTAATAATGCTGTGTTGCAAGCTCGTATGTTGAAGAAGTGCGAAGTATGATTATGTGCATTGAAATTCTATAGCTACGGCTATGCCGCGACGGACTAAATACCACGTTTTTTAATTGCGCACAATCGATTTTTTTGTGATTTGCATGCAAATTTTGTCAAAAGCGTGAAGAGTATTGACGCGGTCCTGTCGCAATGCGAAAATATATTACGCGAAGAATATCGAAAAATGCAAAAATATAGCTTTAGAATGTCGAAATTGAAGTAAACGTTGGGATGTGGGAAGCATATGCGCAGCTGTATATCCGGTTATGACCGAAACGCCTTAAACACAATATCCCGTTATGTTTTTGTGCTCGACCGCAAGGGCTTGGAATATAATGGAATATCAATTTGAGTATTGACATAAGGGAGCGACGGGTTTATAATTTAATGCGTATAGTAATCTACGTGCGCGTGAGGGCGTGTGCGTAGATGGAGGAAGATTATGAGAAAGAACAAACTTGCTATCGTGTTGTTGCTGATACTTGTGGTCGTGATGACCGCGGTTTTTGTTGCTTGCGACAAAACGCCCGACCCAGGTCCGACGCCTCCGCCTATTATTGACCCGAACCCGCCGATCACTGTTGAAGGCGAAAAGATAGGCTCGCAGCAGGCGTGGAACATGATAAAGTCCGCGGCGCTGGCAGCCGGAGCGCAGGAGAACGACAAGCGCTATGTCAATTTCGACACTTCGTTTATCCTCGGCTTCGATAAAGACGATTTCAGCAGCCTGTTTGTCATGAGGATCGCGGCGGCGATAAACATGACCGCGAATGCGGGTAACGACGACAGTCAATTCATCATCGAGTTGAGACAGCTTGACAAAGCCTCGCTCGGTTCTTCCGCAACCGACAATTCGGAGGTGGCGCAGCTTGTCGCAAACGGCGAAGGCAAGCTTCTCGTCGGCGCATATTTTTATGAAGGCATGCTCGTCACGGATCTGCGCGGCATCAAGAAGGGCGAATCCGTTCACGTTGTCTGCACGAAGAACATCGATGTTTCGAAAATAGTTTACACGCTGTACGACGTGATAGACCAAGTCGGCATATCCGAGCTGCTTTTCAACAAGCTTCTCGGCTACAATCTCGGCGACCTCCTCAAAAATATCGAACAGATCAAAGACCTCGACATCCTCAACTATACGGTCGAGAACTTTTTGGTAAACGTGCTTTTCAGCGGCTCAAACAGCCGTCTCGTAGATCGCGGCAACGGACTCAAGACCGTCAAGATCCCCTGCGATCTGTCGTTTGTGGCGACAATTCTTCCCATCGTGCAAAACCTTATCTCGGTGGATATAATCAACCTTGTCGAGAAAGCCGTGGGGCTCAATCTCGAGTATCTCGGCGCTCTCGCCGGTATGGCGCTTTACATAGAGGCGGATATTCAGGGCGACGTTTTGCAGGGCGTAAAAACGGATATCGATCTCAACTTCAACTCCGACAGAAACCCTGCGCTTGTCGAAAAATACGGCAAATTCGTCAGCGATTTCGGTCTTTCAATCGGCTTTACGGACGCTCAATTCGACAACTCTCCGTCTCTCGACCTCGTGAAAATGCTTTCGGCGCGCCCATACGACGAAACGACAAGCTTCTATCAGCACGTGAACAACA
>CANDBZ010000024.1 GCA_947383095.1 uncultured Clostridia bacterium
GACGCTCTTCCGATCTGTCCGCATTCTCTATGCCGCACGACAGTCTCACCAGATCGGGCGAAACGCCGGCCGCGATAAGCTCGTCGTCCGTCATCTGACGGTGAGTCGCGCTTGCCGGATGCAAACAGCAGCTGCGCGCGTCCGCCACGTGCGTTTCAATCGCGATAAGCTTGAGATTTTTCATAAATTCTTCCGCGGCGCTTCTGCCGCCTTTAACTCCGAGGCTGACTACTCCGCAGGTGCCGTTCGGGCAATATTTTTGCGCGAGTCCGAAATTTTTATCCCCTTCGAGCGACGGATATACCACCCAAGATACCTTGTCGCACGCTTTGAGATAGCTTGCGACCTTAAGACCGTTTTCACAGTGGCGCGCCATGCGCACGTGCAGACTTTCCAAGCCGAGATTAAGCAAAAATGCGTTTTGCGGACTTTGAACGGAACCGAAATCGCGCATGAGTTGAGCGGTGCACTTTGTAATAAACGCGCCCTCTTTGCCGAACTTTTTCGCGTACGTAACGCCGTGATAGCTCTCGTCAGGAGTGCAAAGTCCGGGGAATTTGTCCGCATGAGCCAGCCAATCGAACTTACCTCCGTCAACGATAGCTCCGCCGACGGCCGCGCCGTGCCCGTCCATATATTTCGTCGTGGAATGAGTCACGATATCCGCGCCCCACTCTATCGGACGGCAGTTGACGGGAGTCGCAAACGTGTTATCGACGATAAGCGGCAATCCGCGCTCGTGCGCGACGCTTGCAAAAAGCTCGATATCGAACATCGTCAAGGCAGGGTTGGCTATCGTCTCCGCAAAGATCGCCTTGGTATTGGGGCGAATTGCCGCCGCGATCTCTTCTCGCGTGCTGTCGGGAGAGATGAAAGTGAATTCTATCCCCATCCTCTTCATCGTCACGTTGAAAAGGTTGAAGGTGCCGCCGTATATCGTCGACGTAGATACGACATGATCGCCCGCGCCCGCTATATTGAATACGGCGTAAAAATTTGCCGCCTGCCCCGACGACGTCAGCATAGCCGCCGCGCCGCCCTCGAGCCGCGCTATTTTGGCGGCGACAAAGTCGTTTGTGGGGTTTTGCAGTCTCGAGTAAAAATAGCCGCTTGCCTCCAGGTCGAAAAGCTTCGCCATGTCGCCGCTTGTGTCGTATTTAAACGTCGTGCTCTGCACTATAGGTATCTGACGCGGCTCGCCGTTTTTCGGCGAATATCCGCCCTGCACGCAAACGGTTTCTATCCTTTCTTTCATCTTAAACGCCTCCTTGCCCGGCAAAGTCCGCTCATCTGCAATTATATTCTTTTAGCGTTCTTTGCAGATTGCGGTTGTTTTCCTTTTCTTTTATAGCCGCGCGTTTGTCGTGCAGCTCCTTGCCCTTGCACAGCCCTATTTCCACCTTGACAAGCGCGTCCTTGAAATAAACCCGTAAAGGCACAAGCGTATAACCCTTTTGCTCCACCTTGCCGCGAAGCTTGTTTATTTCGCCGCGATTTAGCAGAAGCTTGCGCGTGCGCCTTGAGTCCACGTTGAAATAGCTGCCCATTTTATACGGCGATATATGCATGCCTATCACAAAAACTTCGGCGTTTTTGACCATGACATAGCTGTCGCGCAGATTAAGCGCGCCCTGTCTGATCGATTTCACCTCGCTGCCGACCAGAACTATGCCCGCCTCGTAGGTGTCCTCCACAAAATAATCGTGATAAGCTTTTTTGTTTGTCGCTACCGTCTTTTCCATACAATCATTATATCAATTCAATGCCTTTATTACAAGCGAGATATAAAAAAGCGGCTCGTCATTGCGAGCCGCTTCAACCTTCGCCGTTAGCTTATGCGATGCCCACCACAAACGCGATGATCGCGCATATTATGATAAAGATAAACAGACCGAGAGTGATTTTTTTAAGCACACCTTCTCTGTTCCTTTCTTTATTCTTGCCGTAGAAAGTATCAGACGCGCCCGATATGACGCCGACGTTGTCGTTGGTCCCCTTTTGCATCATAATGACCACTATGATCGCCACGCACGCGATCACCATCAGGATCGTAAAAGCCATCAGCACGGCTTCCCTTGTCTCCTGAAGGATGCCCGGGATAGCGGCAAGAAATGATAAATTCATTAAATCAAGCATAACGCCCTCCGAATGTACTTGAAGATTTTATCATATGCGATGGCATTTTGCAAGCATTTTGACAGTAAAATATATAAATAATGCGGTACCGTGTCATTTGAACGGTGCGCCGCATATAATGGCAAAAAGCATACGGAGGTTTTATGGAAATAACCAAATTCGCAAGCGACCTGCCTTATCCCGACGTCGAGGTGACGCAAAACGTAGCGCAATCGAAGCTGCTTATGCCGAGCTACTGCGGCGTGGGAAGCGAGCTGACGGCGATACTCACATATTGCTTTCAAAGCTATGTTTCGCCCAAATATCCTTATCTGGTCAAATCGCTTGAAGGTATCGCAAAAACCGAAATGCACCATCACGAGTTATTGGGGGAAACGATTTATAAATTGGGCGGATATCCCGTGATGGGCGCCAGAACTTATTGGAACGGAAGCTTTGTGAACTACACTCTCAATCCGAAAAAGTATCTCCAGCAAAACATTGCGGCGGAGGAAGCGGCGATAATAAACTATGAGCGCACTATTCTAAACCTGAACGACGAAAGCGTGAAAATGCTTCTCGAGCGCATCATACTCGACGAAGAAGTGCATATCAAGATTTTCAAAGAGCTGATAAAAACGTTATAACCATATTTTATCTGCGTAAACAGGCATTTAAAACGCGTGTTTGCGCAGATACTCATATACCGACGGCGCGGCGCTCTCTATGACCTCAAGCGTCCTGACATACTCGTCGAAGCTCTTTCCGTACGGGTCTTCGATATCGCTTCCGCATATATCGCGCATGCAAACTATTTTTGCAGCCTCGCCGTATTTATCCTTTATTGCGTAAGCCTGACCGCTCTGCGCGCATATGACGGCGTCGGCACTGGCAAACAGTCTTTCGTCCAATGGCTTGGAAATATGCGCGGTGTGCGGAATGCGTCGCATATCGAGCGCTTGCGCCGCGTGCTCGGACAACGTATTTAAGCGGTCCGACAGCCCCGCGCTGTCCGTTTCAATATCAGTAATTCCCATATCCGCGAGGTATTTGTCAAACGCGAATTTCATCATGGGACTGCGACACGTGTTGCCCCGGCATACAAACAGCACCCTCATACGGTCTTACCACCCGCCGCCTTGCGCACCCTGTTCATCACGGACGCTTCGAGCCCGTCCCCGTGAAGCTCCTCGACGATAATATAATCGTAACTCTTTTCGGCTACGCGAAGCGCGTTGTATATGTTGTGCGAATAATCCTGCGCGGTTATTCCCAAAGAGATCTGCGCCCTGTCCTGGACCGCGTCTCTGTAAATATCACGCGCGACGATAACGGGCTTGAAGCCGTCGGCGAGTTTTTTATCGTACTGTGCGACCGCGCTTTTTATGCTCGCGGCGCACACCGTCTCCGCCGTAGGCGCATAGTGCGCATATTTCATGCCGGGAGCCTTCGCCACCTTGAGCACCCTGCCCTCGAAGCTCACTTCTCCGATAACAGACAGAAGCATGTCGGCAGTCACCGCGCCCGGACGCAGGATTGTAGGCACGTCGGACGTAAGATCCAATACGGTGCTTTCTATACCGACGCGGCAGTCCCCGCCGTCGAGAATTAGCGGCACTTCTCCGCACAGATCCTCGTAAACGTGCATGGCGGTTGTAGGCGAAACGTGCTTGGAGCGGTTTGCCGAAGGCGCGGCAAGCGGACGCGAAGCGGCGATCAAAGCGCGCGCATAGTCGTTATCCGGCATACGGACTCCGACGGTTTCCCCGCCCGCCGTAACCTCATAAGGGATTTTTTCGCTCTTTTTCAATATCAGCGTCAATGGACCGGGCATAAATCTTGCGGCGAGCTTATAAAAAATATCGGGCACGTCGACCGCAATTTCCTTTATCTCATACAAGCTCGATATATGTACGATAAGCGGATTGTCCTGCGGCCTGCCCTTGGCTATGAAGATCTTTTTTACCGCGGAAACGTCAAAGGCGTTTGCGCCGAGCCCGTAAACGGTTTCTGTAGGGAAAACGACAAGCTCGCCGCGCTTTATCAGCGCGGCGGCTTCATCGATAGCTGTTTCGGCTTTTTTTATCTGCGTAATCATGTTCGTCTTGCCTGTCATATAAGTCTGTGCAACGTATACGTCGCCGTATCTCCGTCGCCTATTTTCTCAAATACAAAGACGTCTTCGGGATAATCCGAGGGCGAATAGAGCACCGTGCCCGAGCTCATCGTCGCCGCCATGACCAGATTGCTCTCCACCTTCGGATTGAAGTTTTTGACGCCGTAATACGTCTTGCCGTCTCTGTCCTCTTTAAACATATAACAGCCTATCTTATATATGGGCGATTTTCCGCTTGTAAGCGCCATATCGGCAAGCGGCGTAGCGCCATCGGATACTTTCGTCACTTCCGTGCCGTCCAAGCCTATTATGCACGTGATCTTGTTGCCCTTTTCGTCTATGCGCTCGCCTATACTGTACGATCCTCTGAACGCGGACAGAGACGTATACTTATATTTGGTTATCTCCTCGCCCTTGTAGTTGAACGCTATATACAGATTTTCGTCGTCGTCGTTGGGATCCTCTATCGCCGCGACGATAACGCCGTTGGACAGCTCCTGCTGCCTGACGGTCGTCCTGTCGTTATGTCCCACCAGACTGCCTTTTGCGTCGAAGATATTGATTTCGCTGGGGAACAGCGGCACATAGAAATATCCGTCCACCTTGGTCATTATAAGGTCGTAAACGCCTACCTTTTCCTTCTTTTGACCCTTGATCTCTATGCCGTAATTTCCCGTGAGCGACCTGACGACGTTGAAATTTTTATCGAGTATGAATTGGTCGTAAAAGCCTACTCTGTCTATGATCGTCAAGCCGTAGCTGGCGTACGTGAAGCCGTCGTTGAGATATGCCGAGGTGTCAATACCTGCTTTATCGACGTCGTAATAGTTGTTGGTCAAATACGCAAAAACCTTATTGGAGTTTGCGGTATAATCCGTAAGTCTGTCGTTATCGGGCGTGTATATATGGCGCGAATTGCAATAATAATCGTATCCGTCATAGTACAGATAATCCGCGGTTTTATCCACGACCCAATCCTCGTGGACGAAGAATTTGCCGCCGCCCATATACGTTATCTCGCAATAATACTTCTTCTGTCCCTCGCTAACGAACGTCCCGTTTGAAGTGCCCGTCATGTTTTGCGGATTTCCGTTTGCGGTCGAAGGTATCCTGTAAATGCAGTCGCCCTCGTCGTTGCCCACGACCGTGACGTATTTGCCGTCGAAGCCGCGCACGTAGCTCAAAACGTTGTCGCCGTTTGCCACCCTGCAAACAAGCTCGCCGCAAGCGGACTCGCTTTCTTTATTGTGTTTGGGACGGTAAATAGACGTGTATCCCGACGCGCCGTCGTTGAGATAATTCGCGTGGACGGCAATGAGATTGTTGTCGAGTATCTTCATAATGCCGTCTAAATTTATGCTCGTAGTCGAGTTCTGCTTAAAGTGCGAACGCGAAAGCACCGTTCTTCCGTTATAATCGAACACGCCGGCGGTACCGTCGTTGAACCTGCATGCGATAAGCCCGTCCTTGACTCGGAGAGCGTTTATCCCTACGTACAGAGGGAACATCATGCCGGGCATGGGACAGTCCTCGTTATACACTCTGTCGTCGTTGCATTTGACTATGGACAGCGTATCCCCGCACTTCACGACAAAAGCGTCCATATCCTTAATATAACCCACGTCGCTCTTTGTGGAATTTATATAATCGTTGTTTTGTCCTCTTTTATTTTGAGTAGGCGTAGGCTCCCAGCCTGCGGGCAACGTAAATTCGATTTTGGATCGCGTCAGCTCTTTTTCGCTATAAGCGCTTTTGTATATGTCGTCAAGCGTCACTTTTTTGTTGCACGCGCTCAACAGCCACGTGCATGAGAACATAAGCGCCAAGAGGGCGATAACGATGACGAGCGATGCGATGATTTTTACAATAATTCGTGAATTTTTCATAGTTGCTCCGTAAAATAATGTGCGCCGATACGCACTCCTGTCATTTGATATACAAGATTGGAAAGCAAAATATTTGCTTTTGCCGCGGTTTGAACGTCGGCGGGTCTGCCGCATATATAAGAGCGCACGTCGGGCGGTATCGGTATACTGTCAAAGCTCTTGCAATGCTTGCATACAACGCCGTCTCTGTCGCTGAAGTACGCCTCTTCCTCTAAATCGCATCGGCATACGCCGCAATGCCCGAAATCCAGCGCGTTGCCGGATTCGGTCAATATGTCCTTCAAAAATTCCGTCACGATCGCGGAGGAGTCTTTATCCGTCGCGTACGCCAGATCTCCCAGGCAAGTCAAGGTCCTCATGAAGATGCGCGGCTGCGGCTCGCGCGAAAGCTTGTCCAAGGCCTCGAGAGCCATAAACGCCGCATAGTATCTGTCCAGATCGGCAGTTACAGCAGAAAACGACTCGATCTGATTGCATTCCGTGACGACGTACTTGCCGTTTTTGCCGCTCAAGACGTATTCGCCGAAGTTAAGCGGCTCCGCGGCGTATCTCAACTTCGCCTTGGGCTTCAAACAACCTCTTGCCGTTGCGGTGAGTCTTCCTTCTTCAACGCCGACAAGAGTGACGATCATGTCACTCTCTCTGTAGGGCACCGCCCTTGTCACGATAGCTTTGATTTTTATCGTTTCCGCCTGCATAACACGGCGCGCAGACGATTTTTATTCCTTTGCGTCCGCGCCCTCACGGTATTCTTTCATAGCGCGGTACATGTCGTACCACTCTATATCGCCCGTCTTTGCAAACATCTGCCACAATTCGTATTCCGTCATACGGATAGCTTGCGCAAAGACGCGACTATTATTCAAATCAATCCTTTTTCAAAGCTTTGAGGTCGTAGCCGAGCTCGCGCATAAGATACTCGCTGTCCCGCCACTCGTCCTTAACGCGCACGTACAGCGTTAGAAAGACCCTTTCTCCTACAAGCTGCTCCAGATCCTTGCGCGCGGCGGTGGCTATCTTCTTAAGCGTCTCGCCGCCCTTGCCGATCACTATGGCCTTGTGAGACTGCTTCTCACAGATTATATCCGCGTCTATATCGCAGATATCCCGCCCCTCTCGCTCCTCGAACTTATTTATATTGACGACTATCCCGTACGGCACTTCCTTATCCAACAGATACAGCGCCTTTTCGCGGATTATCTCCGTCGCCATAAAACGCATGGAGCTTTGAGTATACTCGTCCTGCGGATACATGGGCATGCCGGTAGGCAGCATCGCCTTGAGCTCGTCCATAAGCGGCGAAAGATTTTCGCCCTTCTTTGCGGACATGGGAATGATCGCTTTCAATCCCTCGAAGCCGTTCAGCTTCTCGAGCGAGGCGAACAGCGTCTCCCTCGTGACCGCGTCCTGCTTGTTGAGCGCGACGATTATAGGAGCTTTTTTTGAGTTTTTTTCAAGAAAGTCGCAATCTTCCTTTTGCAGCCCTTTCGCGGCGTCGATCACGTATACTACGCCGTCGACGTCCTTCAAACCGCTTTCAACCGCCTGCATCATATACTCGCCAAGGTGATTTCGCGCCTTATGTATACCGGGGGTATCTATAAGCGCCATTTGAAAATCCTCGCCGTTGACGATGCCCAACAGCTTATTGCGCGTAGTCTGCGGCCGCCAGGACACTATGGACACCTTCTCGCCTACAAGCGCGTTTGTAAGCGTAGACTTGCCCGCGTTGGCAAGACCCGCTATGCAAATAAATCCCGATCTAAAATTTTCGTACATATATCAACCTTTGTGTTTTACAGCTTTGCGGAGGTCATTATTTTGCGCTGAAGGGTCGTCATAACCTCTTCGTCGTCGCTCTCGATATGATCGAAGCCGAGCAAATGCAGCATCCCGTGGCAAGTCAAAAATCCCAACTCGCGCGCGTAAGAATGACCGTATTCCTTTGCCTGCTCCTCCGCCCTTTGTCTGCAAACGACTATCGAGCCGAGCATGACCCTGTTCTTTTCGAAATCGCATGCCGCGAACGCGCTTTGCGCAACCGGCGGCGCAAGTTTTTCGTGACACGGAAAGCTCAACACGTCCGTCGCTTTATCCACGCCGCGCATGCGCGAGTTAAGCTCCCTTATCGTCTCTTTATCGACGACGCTCACGTCCGTGATGAAAAAGTCGTCCTGTCCGAGCGCCTTAAAGCACGATTTTTCCACTCTGCGCATAAGCGTTTTTTCCCTCAAAGTCGCTCCGCTTATCCTCAACATTTGCTCACGCCCTTCTCTTTTTGTCGTAGTCGATACGGCTGTGATTTATGGATGCAAGCGACTCCATCACGGTCTTTTTAATTATGGCTATGTCGCCGAGCGTAATGGGACATTCGTCAAATTGCTTAAGCTTGATCTTTTCGTCCACAAGCATATTTATACGGTTTTCGTACTCCTCTCGCGTGTCCGGCATATACGACCTTATCGCCGCCTCGACCGTGTCCGCGATCATAATGATAGCGGCTAACTTGGATTGAGGCTTGGGACCTGCGTAAGTGTACTTATCCACCGCCAGATCGCCGTCCTCCTTGAGCGTCAACGCCTTGCGGTAAAAATATCCGACCGGAGCGGTGCCGTGATGCTGACGGCATATATCCACTATCTCGGAGGGCAGTCTGCTCTGCTTCGCAAGTATTTCGCCGAACAAAGTATGCGAAGTTATCATACTCACGCTGACCTCGGGGATAAGCTCGTCGTGCGGATTGTAGTTGGATTGATTTTCGCTAAAATACAAAGGCGCTTTCAGCTTGCCTATATCGTGATAATATGCCGCGCAACGCGCCATGTTCGGATTTTCGCCTATAGCCGAAGCGCACGCTTCCGCTACCGTGCCCACAACCAGCGAGTGGTTGAACGTGCCGGGGGCTTCGCTTGCGAGCCTCTTAAGCAGCGGATTGGACAAATTGCACAGCTCGCTCAACCTGAAATCGTCCGCGATGTTGAATATGCCCTCGAATATCGCGACAAACGCCATAAATATCAGCGACGCAATCGCATTACCGCCGTAAAACCATAGTACGTTGTTGAGCAAATTCGCCGCTATGCTCGTCGTCGACGCGAGCGTCATCATTATGACAAGCGGCTCTGCGAGCAACGGAACCAAGAGACTCAACAACAGAAATTTCAAACGCGTAAAATGCTTTTTATAGAAGAAACAGATTATAATCGGACTGACCGAATTACATATAACGGCTGAAATCACGCGAGCCATATTATAATCCGCCGCCCTGTTTGAGAAGTGGAAGGATATGACTACGATTATGCCGAGCACTGCCGTCGAAAGCACCGAGCTCTTTACGTCCAGAAGCTGCAGAACGACAAGCGACAGTATCGCGATCGGCATTGCGTATCTGTTGTTGGTGATCTTTTCGCTCGACAGCGTAATGACGATAAAAAACGTAAGCACGAATACGATAAGCGTAAGCCAAAAATCGCGTACGGCGTGTCTGTTCTTCGTATCGAAGCCGTAAAGCCCGAGCATAAGCAACAGCATAAACAGAAAGGTCGTGACCGTTCTGCCCGAGGTTGCAGTTGCGCGCGCGGGAGTAAACGCGCCGTTAAAATCGCTTATCATAAATATCGCGAACAGCGTGATCGCCGCAGTCGCAATCAGAACGCCGCCGATACACTTGACGAAATACGCGCCGAAGCGTCTGCGCGCAAGCAGTTTTTCTTTTTCTATCGTCGATAGATCCTTGATGTCGTCAATCATAAGCTCTTCAAACCGAACGGTTGACCTCCTCAAATCAGTATATTCCGCCGCTATTCCTTTAAGCGACTTTCTTCCCGTTTATCGAAGCGACTGTACGCCTCTATTATTTTTGCAACAAGCTCGTGCCGCACTACGTCCTTTGAAGAAAGGCGCACGACCTCTATGCCTTCTATGTCTTTCAACACGTCGATGGCGTGTTTCATGCCGCTTGCGACGTGCGCGGGCAAATCTATCTGCGTGATATCGCCCGTCACGACTATGCGGCTGTTTTCGCCCATGCGGGTGAGAAACATTTTCATCTGTTCCTTCGTAGTGTTCTGCGCCTCGTCGAGGATGATAAAGCAGTTGGACAGCGTGCGTCCTCTCATATAGGCGAGCGGAGCTATCTCGAGCTCTCCGCGTTCGATAAGCCGCAAATGAGCGTCGCCTCCCAGCATATCCTGCAACGCGTCGAAGAGCGGACGCAAATAAGGATCTACCTTTTCGTTCAGATCCCCGGGCAGAAAGCCGAGTTTTTCTCCCGCCTCAACCGCCGGCCTCGTCAGGATGATCTTGCTTATCCTTTTCTTTTTCAATGCGTATACGGCGAGCGCGACCGCAAGATACGTCTTGCCCGTGCCCGCGGGTCCCACCCCGAAGACTATGCTGTTTTTCTCGATCGCGTCCACATATTTTTTCTGTCCGAAGGTCTTGGGCGTGATTATCTTGCCGCTTGCGGTTATCGCAACGGGCTTCAAGATATCGTTTACATCGGTATTTTCGCCGTTTTTTACGCACTCGGCAATCATATCTACGGTGGCGGGCTTTACGACCTGCTTGCGCGAAATCTCGCACAGCTTGCATAAGGCTTCATAGGCGCGCTCCGCGTCCTGCCGTTCGCCGATAATCTTCACCGTCTGGTCGACGGCGAGTATATCCACGTCAAAAGCCTTTGACAGCTTGGACACGTTCGCGTCCAATTCGCCGAAGACCGAAAGCAGCTCTTCATAATCGTCAAACCGTTTTTCCTTGGTTATTTTCATCCTCACTCCGCGCGGTCGCCCGCATGCATTATGTAGCCGCTCACGATATCACTTCCTCCGTCTCGACGGTGACCGTGACGTATTTTCCCCCGTTTGCCTCCGTGCAGCTGCAATATCTTTCCAACACCTTAAGAGGCTCCGTAAACTGCGACGCTATTTCCGAGTATACCTCGTCGTACATTTCATCCTGCGTGAGGACGTTATCCCTCTCGACCTCGGCTATTTCGCGAAACTCGTATTTGTATATTTTGAAGGGCAACAGAAAGCCCAAATCCTCGACCTTTGTCGCCAATTCGTATTTTTCAAACGGACTCGACGGAGCTTTGGGGACCTTGCCGAACATTGATAGCTTGGTCACCTTTTTGACGTTAGTCACGCGGCGCTCCGTTATCCTGTCGGCAAAAAATCTGGTGTGCCTGTAATAAGCTTTGCCGTATACTACGCCCTTTGCCTCCACGGGCAGCTTGTCTTCGCCGAATTCCACATAGCCGTCTATAAGCGTGTCGCCCTGCCTCACCACGTCGCCGTATTCGACCACCGCCGTGCCGCCCTCGACTATCACCCTCGTGACGACAGCCACTCTGCGCGCGGTCACCTTGGAGCCTTCAACCTCCACGATATAGTCGGGCTTCAGCTCCCGCTTTATAAGCACCGCTATATGCGTGCCGCTTCTTTGCACGCTCGCATACGAAATCCCGTCAAGAGCAAGCAGGCTCTTTTCAATGCCCCCGCAATCCACCTTCGGCATAAACTTTCCCGTCTGCACCCCGTACGACGATAGTATGTCGTGTATCTTCGCGTTTAATGCGGAGTCTATCGACTCTCCGTACGCAGCGCCCGCAGTAGCTACGCTTACTTTCGTTATAAACTGCGGAAACAGCCCTACGCACAAAAGCACGGCGAGCATTCCCGCAACAAAGCCCAATCTCGCAAACGTATTTATCGCAAACGGCAAAGGTCCGCCCGTTCTTATTATTTTATAATCATAGCATAAGTTATCTAATAATGCAATAATTTGCTTGCGATGTTTTGACGGTGCCTCGAAGCTCACCCCGTCCTTTGAAACAGCCACTTTGCTTATACTGCATATTTTCGACAGCGCGCCTAGGACTCTGGCTCCGTTGCGGCCGTTCACAAAAAACGCGGTGCTGCCGTATTTTGACGCAAGCCCGCGCATTTTGCGCGTATATCCGACGCGATCCCGTTTTTTCGGCGGTTTTTCCCTGCGCCTTTCTTCCGCGCGTCGCTCTACGACCAACCCGTCGTCATAAGAATATGCGATATCTAAACGATTATTTTTTTTCTTTTTACTCAAACGACATTCCTCCGACGAGTCCCTTCACATATGCGTCTCCTCCGCCTATTTCAACGATCTGCAGGTTCTCTCCGTAAAGCGTGACTACTCCGGCGTTCAAACGCAGCTTTAGCGCCTCCGCGCTTGACGATAAAACAGATTTCACCCCGCTTATGATAACCTTTGAACGGGACAGCATTGTCAGCGTAAAGGGAAAAATTTCGTTTTTGATGTCCAGCTTTCGTTTTATTTCATCTTTAAACACGCTAAATTTTATGAGCGAAACGCAAAAAATAAAACCTGCCGCGAAAATTGCGCGACAGGTATAAACAAAATTATCGTATAACGCTTGTTAAAACGGCAATTCGTCATCCGCTTCCGGCGGAGCGTCGTCGTCACCGTACTCGTATTCGTCGTCAAACACGTCTGCCTCCGCGACGGAATCCGCTTTATTATCCTGCGCAGGAGAAATACTGTCCGCTGCGGCAAGCACGTCGTCGAAAGGCATCGCGCCTGCGATCTCCTTCATTTCCGACTGACTTTCCATTGCGGAGCGCAGCTTATCGACCACGGTGCTCTCCGCGGGCTTTTCGCCCTCGCCCGTATTTGAATCCACCTCGCCGATTTCTTTGAAAGAGGTCGTATCTCCGTTCCACTCAAGCAATATCCCGCCAATAGGACCGTTTCTGTTTTTCTTGACGTCAAGTATGACCTGATTGGTAGGCAGCGCGGCGTTGTATTTCGACGGATTGTACAAAAACGTGACTATATCCGCGTCCTGCTCTATAGAACCGGACTCGCGCAGATCCGACAGCAGCGGAGTATGGTCGTTGCGCTGTTCTATGCCGCGCGACATCTGCGACAAAAGGATAATGGGACAGTCCAGCTCCTTGGCGTAGATCTTCATCCTGCGCGACATTTCGCTGACCTCGACCTGACGGCTCTCCGGAGCTCTGCCGCCCGCGCCCGTCGTCGTCATGAGCTGCAAATAGTCGATGATGACAAGATCGAGCCCGCTTTCGCGCTTGAGTCTGCGGCATTTGGAAAGCACCTCCGCGGGACCGTTCATTGAATAATCGTCGATATAAATACCGCTGTTGATGTACAGCTTATAAGCCTTGGTCAAGCTGTTTATCTCTCTGTCGCGCAAGCCCCCGCGCATATCCATCTTGGAGAGCGATACGTTCGACGCATAGGCTAGCATACGTTTTGCAAGCAGCTCCGCAGGCATTTCCAATGAGAATATCGCGACGTTCTTGCGACTGTCGGAGTTGAGCGCGACGTTTGCCGCGATATTGAGCGCAAACGCCGTTTTGCCAACAGAAGGACGCGCCGCAATGAGTATCATTTCGCCCGGCTTCAAGCCTCTCGTCTTTCTGTCAAGGCAGGCAAATCCCGTTTTAACGACCTTATCGGACACCTTGCCCACCTGCGCCGCGTTTATACCATTGAGCGCGGCGGCAAACGCCTCGTCCGCCTTTACGAGAGCTTTATCGCTGTTTTCCTCCGCTATCTTATACACCAGCTTTTCCGCATTCGCCAATGCGTCCTTGCCGTCGACGCTTTCATAACCGTGCTTGGCGATGTCGTTGCCCGCGTGTATCACCTTTCTTATAAGGCTGTCGCGCTTGACTATGCTTGCATAGTGCTCCCCGTTTGCGGCGGACAAAACGCCCTCTGCGAGCTCGCTCAAATACGACACGGAGCCGACCTCGTCCAGCTTGCCCTCAAGCTCGAGCTTGTCCGCGACCGTGACGGTGTCTATGGGCTTGCTGTCGCTTTGCAAGGACTTCATAGCGGAAAAAATTATGCGGTTGGGCGCAAGATAAAAATCCTCCGCGCGCAACGTAGGTATCAGATTGTTCGCCGCTTCGTCGTCTATGAGTATCGCGCCCAAAACGGAGGCCTCCGCCTCCACGTTATTAGGCATACCTCTTGTCACTCTTTTTTCTTCTTTTGCCATACTCCGCCCTTTATAGCCGCCGTCGCGCCGATGAGCGCAACCGCAAGCGCTATGCAACACGAGATAAGCACGCTGTACCAGCTTGCGGAATTTTGCGATTTGAAATTCAACTCAAAAGTCTGCGTATGCTCTTCTTCGTCGATATCGAACGTATGCAAATAATATCTTCCGCTCTTTACGATCTCGCCGTCGCTTTTTATGTGTTTATAAATTGTATCATATCTCAACGCAACTTTCAAGACGTTATAAGTCTTGCCGTCTTTTTCAAAGACCTCGTCGCCGGCAAGCGCCTTCGCCTCGCCGAATACGGCGTTGCTTTGAAGAGATATCTTCACGTTTTGTTTATTGTACCATATGTCGTCCGCATAGTTGAGAATGCGCCACGTCGCTTTCGCATCGATATTTGTCGCGCCGTCCTTTTGCGCGGTCGACATCTTGACGATCGCGGTCACGGTCTCATTGCCGTCGTCGTAAATATATCCGCCAATATACAGAAAATATTCTCTGTCCTCCTGCGCGGGCTTCTTCAAGCCGCTGTTGCATGCGGTAAGCGAAATTGCGCAAAAAAGACAGATTATCGCAGCAAAACACAACGATAAAACCCTTATATTGCTCAATTTGCTTATTTTCCGCATATCACGCAAAAGTCTTTTCAAGCTCTTCGAGCGTGGCGGCGAACTCCGCCATAGCCGTTTTATACGGCGCGTCGCTCTCGAGGTCTACGTCCGCCAATCTAATAATATCAAGCGGAGGCATACTGCCGCCTGCGGAGAGGAATTTCTTGTATTTTTCAAAATAAGCGCTCCCCTGCGACAGCAGATTGTTCGCGATTGAAACCGCGGTGGTGATGCCCGTCGCGTATTTATACACGTAGAAGCTGGTGTAGAAATGCGGTATCCTCGCCCATTCGTATTTTATCAGATCGTTGTGCTCCACCGCTCTGCCGTAATACTTCTTATTCAATTCGTAATACAGGCCGCACATATCGTCGGCGGTCAGAGGCTCGCCCTTTTCCACCTTGGAGTGCGCCGCGACCTCGAACTCGCTGAACATGGTCTGTCTGAACAGCGTCGTGCGGAACATATCGAGATAATACGCAAGCAAAAACTGTCTGAATTCTCCCGTCGCGGTCTTAAGCAAATGCTTGAGCAGCAACACCTCGTTCACGGTTGAGGCTATCTCCGCGACAAATATTTCGTAGCCAGCCTTCTGCTCGGGTTGAGAGCTGTTGGAATAATAGCTGTGCATGGCGTGCCCCAACTCGTGCGCAATTGTAAACACCTCGTGCACGGTAGGCTGATAGTTGAGAAGCACGAAGGGGTGCACACCGTACACGCCCCAGGCGTACGCGCCGCTGCGCTTGCCCTTGCTCTCGTATGCGTCGACCCAGCCGTTCTTAAACGCGCTTGCAAGCGTCGCGCCGTACTCCTCTCCCATGACCTTCAACGCCTCTTTGACGACCTCGACGGCTTCCTCGTACGGCATTGCAAGCTCCTGCTCGGGGACGAGAGGCAAATACAAATCGTACATATTGAGCGTCTTTAGACCCAGCGCGCGTTTTCTCAACGCTATATACTTGTGCAACGGCTTCGTACCCTCTCCGACCGCCTCGAGAAGCTTTTTATAGCACGTAGACGGCACGTTTTCGCGGTACATGGCGTAATCCAGCGCGCTTGAAAAACCGCGCGCCTTTGCAAAAAACCAATCCTTTTTCACGTTGCCGGCGTAATTTGCCGCCAAGGTGTTTATATGCGACTTATACGCCTCGAACATGCTGTCGAAAGCGTCCTTTCTCACTTCCTGACTCGGATTTTGCAAAAGCAAGCCGTACATGCCGTGACTCATTTCGACGGTGTTTCCCTTTTCGTCCTTTACGGGCTTAAACTGCACGTCGGCATTGTCGAACATTGTAAATACGTCATGATTGGTATACGCAAAGATACCCACCTCGCCGAGCAGCTTTTCCTCCTGCTTGGAGAGTATTATATTCTTATCTCTTATAATGTCGTTGAAGAAAACGTCGTAGCCCTCGAACCTCGCGGAGCCAGCAAGCTCGGCAAGCCTCTCGGCGGAAAGCTGTGAAAGCTCGGGCTGTATAAAGGACGAGAGCGAGTCGTATCTGACGGATAGCATTTCGACCCTCGTCGTCTTTGCCTGAAAATCGGCGTTTGCGGTATTTTCGTCGAGGTGCATGCGCGCGTATGCGTACAGATATTCCATATTGTGCGAGATAGTCTTCGCAAGCGCAAGGCACTCCAGCAGCTTATCCTCGTCGGCTAAAGTATCCGCATATTGCGCGATTTTGGGCATAAGCTCCTCGGTTGCGAAAAAGCACTCTTCCCAAGCCTCTTCCGTTGCGAAGATATCCGACAGCCTCCACTGATATTTTGCGTCCACTTCGTTGCGATCGTATAACATAGTTCACCTCATAAATATATTGTCACTCTATAAACAGAGTATTATCCGCAAATTGCGCGTCGCAGGTCAGGCGTACGCCGAGCTTGCGCAACGGGTTTTCGTCCGCCTTGCTCAATATGTGCGAGGAATGAGCCTCGCAGTTTTCAAGCATGGCAAGCTGCTCTATCGCGCTCGCGGCGTTTGCGTCGGTAGCCGCGCATATGGACAGCGCGAGCAACGCCTCCTCGAGCGTGAGCGTATTGTTGTTTTCCTTGAGTATCTTCGTCTTCAAATCGAGTATAGGACCGATGACGTATGGCGAGATGAGCTTTTGCCTGTCGTGCATGCCCGCGAGCATTTTGACGGAGTTGAAAATACATGCCGCCGCCGCGCTCATTCTGTCGCTGTTTTTGCCGGTGACTATCCTTCCGTCGGGCAGCTCGAGCGCGATCGCGCCCTTGCCGCCGTTGGCTTCATTTTTGATGTGCGCCGCCTCGACCACGTTTCTGTCGGCAAGATTTATGCCCAGCCTCGACATCAAAAATTCCAGTCTGCTGACGGTATCGGGATTGCCCGCGCCCTGCTTCAAATCGCAAAGCGCCTTGCAGTAGCGGCGTATGACCTCCTGCTTTGACGCCTCCTTGCACGCTTCGTCGTCTACAATACAGTAGCCCGCCATGTTCACGCCCATATCCGTGGGAGATTTATATATGCACTCCTTGCCGGTGATCTTCTCCAAGATGCTGTGCACAACAGGAAAGACCTCTATATCGCGATTGTAATTGACTGTTATCTCGCCGTATGCGTCGAGGTGGAAGTTGTCCACCTTGTTGACGTCCTGCAAATCCGCCGTCGCCGCTTCGTACGCGACGTTGACGGGGTGATTGAGCGGCAAATTCCAAATGGGAAACGTCTCGAATTTTGCGTATCCCGCCTGCACTCCGCGCTTGTTCTCGTGATAGAGCTGCGAAAGACACGTCGCAAGCTTGCCGCTGCCGGGACCGGGCGCCGTGAGCACTACAAGTGGCCTGCTTGTCTCTATATATGGATTTGCGCCGTAGCCCTCGTCCGACACAATCGTGTCTATCTCGTGCGGATAACCCTTTGTGGGACGGTGGATATACACCTTCACGCCGCGGTTTTCAAGCTTCGTCTTATACGCGACCAGATCGGAAGAGCGTCGTGTAGGGAAAGAGTGTCCGTGAAGGTGTTGT
>CANDBZ010000025.1 GCA_947383095.1 uncultured Clostridia bacterium
CAAAAAAACTATCGGCAGTCTGCCCAAATACGCGCCTTATCCCATGCTCGAGTTCAACATATACAACGAAAATCCCGCCGAATACGCAAAAAGCAAGGATTTCGTCAAGACCGTTAATCTCGCCGAAAAGGAATACGGCAAAAAAGGCAGGCTGATAGTGCGCCCGAGCGGAACGGAGCCGTACATACGGATCGCGTTCGAATGCTTTGCAAAAGACAGCGCGCCCGTGTTCAACGGCATCAAAAATATCTTCTCTGTAAACTGACGGTCCGCCGAAACGGCGGACTTTTTAAATGCCCTGTAAAATGCAAGCGACCTCGGGTGATACACCCAAAGCCGCTCGCTATAATAAGGGGGAAAATTATGAGCCTTTTATCGTCAGGGCTTTTATCTCCTTGACCACATTCACATAATATCACTATATAATATGCATGTCAACAGTTTTTTGTAACTTTTTTCGGTGTTTTTTGAAATTTCCTCGAAATTGCCCACAAAAGCCGACATTATAAATACAAATTATTAGCAATTTTGTTGATTTTGCAAGCGCAAATTTTAAATTTCTGCAAAAATGCGGTATCTAAAGCATACGGTTAAAATATCGATTTTAAATTTTTCGATAATCTAACACGGTTTTTACAAACAGGGCGATAGAACGCCGCAAAAATAAAAAATCGCGCGATTTGCGCAAATATTTTTCTTACAACACATGTCTTTTATCTATACGTTGGCTAAATTATCCATAAAATGACGCATTCAATCGCGTTTGCGCCCGTGTGCATGCTCCTGCGATTTCAAATAATGTTCTTTTATCAGCTCGTCGGAAACGTCGGAATATCCCAATAGCTCGTTCGGGCTTTCGTTGAGAAAAAGGCAAATTTTCATGAAAGTATCAAGGTCGGGCTCGTTCACGCCGAGCGCCCACCTGCTAACTGTTGCTTGGGTCGTACCCAACAACTCGGCAAGGCCTTCCTGCGTAATCCCGCTTGCTTCAAGCGCAGTCTTGAGATTTTGTGCGAAATTTTGATACTTCATTTCTTTACCTTAAATATAAATGGTCAAAAACAAATTTGCTCTCGACCGCTATGCCCTATTATCTTTTTTGCAACGCGACGATCAATACGGCAATATCGGCGGGCGAAACTCCCGATATGCGCGAGGCCTGCCCCAAATTCATGGGACGCACGGAGCTCAACTTCTGCCTCGCTTCTATTCGCAACGCCTTTATGGAGTCATAATCGAAATCGCTCGGAATGAGCTTGCCCTCCAATCGCTTCTGCTCGTTGACTGCGGCTTGTTCTTTCTTGAGATATCCTTCGTATTTAAGCTCCACAACGGCGGCGCGTAGCGCCTCTTCGTCGCAATCGAACCCCGCAAAAAGCGCAAGATCGTCCGCTCTCACCGCGGGACGACGGCACAGCTCGCCGAACGTAGGCGTCCTTTGAGACATCTCCTCGCCTATACGGGCAAACAGCTCTTCCGCGCGAGCTCTGTCCACAGGCTTGTCTGCAAGAGCCATGATTTTTTGTATCTCCGCCTGCTTATGCTTGCACCGGCTATATCTCTCCTCGCTTGCCAGACCTATTTCATATCCTATCGGCGTAAGACGCATATCCGCGTTGTCCTGCCGCAGCATTATGCGGTGCTCCGCGCGCGCGGTCATCATTCTGTAAGGCTCGTCCGTGCCCTTTGTCACAAGGTCGTCTATCAACACGCCGATATACGCCTGATCGCGGCGCAGCACAAGCGGCTCCTTGCCGTCCAACGCTCTCGCGGCGTTAACGCCTGCGATAAGTCCCTGCGCTGCCGCTTCCTCGTAGCCGCTACTGCCGTTTATCTGCCCTGCGGCGTACAAGCCCTTCACCGCCTTGCACCCAAGAGAAGGATACAGGCAAAGAGGATCGAGACAGTCGTATTCTATCGCGTAGCCGTACTTCGCAAACCGGCAATGCTCCAAGCCCGCGACCGTGCGATACATCTGCTCCTGCACGTCGGCGGGCAAAGAGGTCGACATGCCCTGTATATACATCTCGTCGCTTCCAATCCCTTCCGGCTCCACAAAAATCTGATGCCTTTCCTTGTCCCGAAAGCGCACTACCTTTGTCTCTATAGACGGGCAGTATCGCGGTCCCACGCCCTGAATAACACCGTTATACATAGGGCTTCTGTCCAAATTATCGAGTATTATCCTGTGAGTGCGCTCGTTTGTATAAGTCAGCCAGCACGGCTCCTCCTTGAAGGAAGCATGCGGCGACATAAACGAAAACCTGTCGCTGTCGTCGCCGAGCTGTATCTGCATTTTGTCGAAATCTATGCTGTCGCGGTAAATGCGCGCGGGCGTGCCCGTCTTGAATCTGCGCGTTTTAAGTCCCGCATCGATAAGACTTGCGGTCAACAGCTTTGCGGAAGCAAAGCCGCTCGGGCCGCTTTCCCTCACGTCTTCTCCCGTGATAATAGCGCTGTTGAGATATACTCCCGTCGCCAACACCGCCGCCTTGCACGCAATATCGCCCGCTTTTGCGGCGCGCACGCCGACGACCCTTCCGCTTTCCGTCAAAAGCTCCGTAGCCTCGTCCGCAAGCACGGTCAATCTATCGGTATTCGTCACGACGTCGAGCATAATGCTGTGATAAAGCGCCTTATCCTCCTGTCCGCGCAACGAAAACACCGCGGGACCCTTTGCCGAATTGAGCGTCTTTACCTGCAAAAGAGCCTTGTCCGCGCACAAGCCCATTTGTCCGCCGAGCGCGTCCACCTCCTTGACGAGATGACCCTTGGCGGTGCCGCCTATGGCGGGATTGCACGGCATATTTGCAACCGTGTTCAAATCCTGACACAGCATAAGCGTGTCTTTGCCCAGCCGCGCCGAAGCAAGCGCCGCCTCGACTCCGGCATGTCCGCCGCCGATAACGATAACGTCAAAACACTTCATCTCAAAACCGTAGCTCTAATAGTTTATTTTCCTACGCAGAACCGAGAAAATATCGCGTCGACGACGTCTTCCGTCGCCGTCTTCCCCGTGATCTGCCCCAGCGCGTCGTATGCCTCGCGCAAATCTATCAATATACAGTCCGCAGTCGCGCCGATCGCATTTTTTGCGCTCTCAAGCGCGCGCTTCGCCTCAAGCATAGCGGAAATATGTCTTTGATTGGTCAGCATTTCTCCGCCCGCGGCAACTCCTTTATACTGCGCGGCTATCGCTTTAACCAACATATCGACGCCCTCGCCGGTTAGCGCGCTCACGGCAAAAGTATCCGCCATACGCGGTATGGCAAAGCCCGCGACGTCGCATTTGTTATAGACGGTAAAAACCCGCTTTCCGTAAAAATCGTATTCCATCCGACTCGGGTCGCTCTTGTCTATGACGTGCAAAACTATATCCGCGCCGTCCACGGCTTTTTTCGCCCTCGCAACGCCCTGCGCCTCTACAACATCGTCGGTATCGCGCATACCCGCCGTATCCACGAGATTTATGCGCACGCCGTCATACTCGAAGCTGTCCTCCACCGTGTCGCGCGTCGTGCCAGCAATATCGGTGACTATCGCGCGTTCCGCCTTCAGCATAGCGTTCATAAGCGAGGACTTGCCCGCGTTCACGTCGCCCGCCAAAACCGCGTTTATGCCGAATTTGGCAATCTTACCCTGCGCCGCTGTATCCAACAGCGCGTTTACCTCGCGCAAACAGTCCCGTATCCCGTCCTCAAGAGCCGGCAACACCTCGTCCTCCGTCTCTTCGGGATAGTCCAATGTGGCTTCCAGCCCCGCGATCAACGCTTCCAATTTATCGGAAATGCCGACTATCGTCCTTGTCAAGCCGCCGTCCATAAGACGGTACGCCGCCCGTAACGCCGCCGCGCTGTCCGCGTTTATCATGTCTATCACGCCTTCCGCGTCGGCGAGCTCCAGCCGTCCGGACAAAAACGCCCTTTTCGTAAATTCGCCGTGATCGGCGAGCCTCGCTCCTTTCTTCAGCAGCGTATCGAGCGCGCCTTGCATGATGCGCGCGCCGCCGTGAAGATAAAACTCCACCGTATCCTCGCCGGTATAAGCCTGCGCCGCGGGGAAATACGCCGCATAGCCCCTGTCGCAAAAATCGTCCGCGATAAAAGTGCCGAAATTCATCTTGAACGGCGTCCATATTTGTTTCTCTGTGTTGCGAACATCGCTCGATTTACCGAAATTGAAAATGGCATCGGCTATGCTCAACGCCTCCGCTCCGGAGACGCGCACAATGCCGATACCACCCGCGCCTATAGGCGACGAAATTGCAGCTATCGTACTCATATTAAAATCTCTTTTTCCCTCCAAAGCTCTTATACTTCGGCGGACCCGCCTGCGCCGCGGGCTTTACGAAATCATCCTTTTCCGTGAAATATCCGAGGTATACGTTCCCGTCCTCCACTTCGGGCTCGTTTTCACGCGGCTTGCGCTCTTTTTTGGAGTCATAAGTCCTTTCACGTCTGCCGTCGCGCGCTCTTCTGTCCTCGCGACCCCCGCGCCTGCCCTCGTTGCCGCGACCGTCGCGACGGCGGTCTCTGCCATTGTCGCGCTCGCCGTTTTTCAAAGGACGATCGTCCTTGAGCTGCACTCCGACGGGAATTATCAGCACATGCCTGAAGGGCTCGTCGCCCTCGCTTTGCGTATCGGCGATCGCGCTGTCCGCAAGCGCGCTGTGGATTATCCTTCTTTCAAACGGGTTCATGGGCTCAAGCTCTATTTTGCGGCAAAGCCTCACCGCTTTATCCGCCAGCCTCAACGCGAGCGCGGTAAGCGTTTCTCTGCGTTTTTCGCGGTAATTCTCGCAATCGACGACAACCTTTTTAAATTCCGTCTTCTGCTCGTTGAGGAAGGTCAGCGCAAGATATTGGAACGCGTCGAGCGTCTCCCCGCGATAACCGATGACCGCGCCGCTGTCCTCGCCTGATATCGAAATATAAATCGTGCCGTTTTTGTCTTCCACATCCGCGCGCGACGCGAGCCCCATTCTTTCGAGCACGCCGTTTATGAACTCCGCCATTTTATCGGCGATATCGCATTTCACGCTCACGCGCACCTTTGCCTTTGAAAAAAGTCCGCCCTTCGAGATGATCTCCACATCGACTTTATCGCGCGTGACCTGCAATTCGTCAAGCGCCTTTTCCACGGCAAGCTCCACATTGTTTGCCTGCGTTTCAACAAATTTATCCATTTTGACTCCTATCTTTTTGCAATATTCGGATTTGATTTTCTCTCCTTCGCCGAGTCGGCGATCCTGCCGCATACGTTGAACACAAGCTGGAAGAGGATCGCCGTCAGCGACGACGTGAACATATAGAGCGCAAACGCGCCGGAATACAGCAGACCGAAAACGCCCATCATGATTGGCATGAGCCACTGCATCATTTTCATGGATTGCTGGCTTGCGTTCGCCGCGGCGTCGCCCTCGCCCTTTGGCGCGGCGGGAGGCTGCCCCTGCGATTTGGACAACAGCTTTTGAGAGACAAAGCTCAACACTATCGACAGTATCGGCAACACGAGCAGTCCGTTCCACTTGCCGTTTTTGCCGTATCCGCCCGTGCCGAGCACCTTGCCCATGACCATCTCGTATTCGTCCTTGGTGACTCCCTTAAGACGAGAGTTGGCAAAGCCGGACTGTCCCGTGACGGTGACGTAATTGGGCACCGCTTCATACCAGTTGTCGCCTACGAAGATGTTTTTTATCCACAGCCAGCTGCGAACGTTGCGCTGCTCCTGCGAATTATAGCTTTTCTTGACCGCTTCCTGCGCGGCCTCCACGGCCTGCTTGCGGAACTCGCCGCCCTCTTGCGTGACTGGAATGTCGCCGAAGCCGAAGAGCGGATCGTCTTCGCCCCTTTCGAGACCGTATTTTTCTTCGATCTGCTCGCTAAACGTCTCGTTGAACACGGTCTGACTCGCCTTATAGTCCTGTGCGAACTGATATCCGACCATCTCTCTGAAGCCTGCGAAAACCACGAAGAACACGACAAACGTGATTATCGTGGGCAGACACATGCCCATCATCGAATACTTTTCTTTTTTATACAGCGCCATTTGCTCCTGCTGCATGCGCTGCTTGTCGTCGCCGTACTTGGCTTGCAGCGCCTCGAGCTGGGGCTTCATACGCTCCATAGCTTTGCTGTTTTTGCGGGCGATCACTTTCTGCCATATATCGAGAGGAGAGAGTATAAGGCGCAGAACGATAGTGAAAACGACGACCGTCCAGCCGAAGCTCGTCGCACCGCCGCCCATACTGTTGTTGATGAGCAGCATGAACTTCGCCATAAAATGCGAAGGCGCCTGTATAGTGTCTTCCGCGACGCTGTACGAATAGTCGCTGTTGCACGCGACAAGCATGAGACAGCACACTATAAGCAGTGCCGCCAACAGATATATTTGCAGCTTGCGCTTGCGTTCATAGACTAAATCAGCCATTTAACTCTTCCTCGATAATTCTCTTTGACGGGGTCGAAGCCGCCTTTTGCAAACGGGTTGCATCTTGCAAGTCTCCCCGCTGTCAGAACGATGCCGACGATTGCGCCGTATTTGCTTATTGCGTCGTACGAATACATCGAACACGTCGGCGTGTACGCGCAACGCCTTCCCGTGACGGGAGACAGTGTGCGCTTATACAGCAACAAAAGCAAAAGACAAAGCCTCTTCAGCATTGCAGTTTTCCCGCCTTTGAAAAAACGTGCTCAATCTCGTCCGAAACCTTGCGAAGCGGCAGTCCTACGATAGACGGGCGGGCTATGACCACGTACATAAAGCGCGAGTCTATTTTGCCCTCTATCTGCGAGATCGCCTCTCGCAGCAGTCTTTTCACACGGTTTCTCGCAACGGCGTTTCCCACCTTTTTGGACACGGAAAGCCCGATCTTCAAGCCCTCTTTGGAGCGGGCGCACAGCAGCATGAGGTCATGGGCGGACGACCTTTCTCCCTTGCGGTAGACGTATGCGAACGCCGACCGTCTCTTGAGCCTATGCTGCCTCTGCATGGCTTAAGCGGAAAGCTGCTTTCTGCCTCTGTTGCGACGGCGTTTCAAAACGTTTCTGCCCGTCTTCGTGCTCATTCTTTTGCGAAAGCCGTGCACTTTGCTTCTCTGTCTCTTCTTGGGTTGGTAGGTTTGTTTCATATCTTTGTCCTCCGTCGTCCCGCGCGACCGCGCCGGACGGTGTAATTTGCATGTAATTTTTGACTTATATAAATATAATAAATGCTCGTCTATTATAATAACGCGCTTGCGAGATGTCAAGCGTTTGCCCGATCTCGCCCGATTTTAACCCCCGCGTCGCGTTTCACAGTTCGGTCTACATCTCCTCCGGCGCGTCTATGCCCAAAAGATTCAAGCCCGTTTTTATGACGTTTGCAACAGCCTGCGTGAGCATTAGCCTCGCGTTGCGCACGCCGTCGTCTTCGACCACTATGCGATGACCGATATAAAATCTGTTAAACTTCTCCGCCAGATCCACGACGTGTCTCGTCACGCAGCAGGGCTCGCGCAGCTTCGCCGCCTGTCTGACGCTGTCCGCAAATCCCAAAACGCTTTTTATCACCTCGTATCCGTCGTCGTCCGTGATAGCGTCCATATCCGCTTTATCGGCGGAAAACTCGCCGCCCTTGCGCAGCGCGCTCGCGCAACGCGCATAGGTGTACTGTACGTACGGGGCGGTCTCGCCGTCAAAATTCAACACCTTATCGAAGGAAAACGTAATGTCCTTTATGCGGTTGTTCCAAAGCGCGGAAAACACCACCGCGCCCACGCCCACGCTCTCCGCAATCGCGTTTTTATCCGCGTTGTCGGGGTTCTTCTCTTCTATGATGGCCGCCGCCTTTTCCACGGCTCTGTCCAAAACGTCGCGCAACCATACGACTCTGCCGCTGCGCGTAGACATCGCGCCGTCCTCCATGGAGACCATGCCGAAGGCAATATGCTCCATATCGTCGACTCCTGCAAAATCCATGAGTTTAAGCACCTGAAAAAGCTGTTTAAAGTGCAAATTCTGCTGATACGCCACAACATACAGGCATTTGTCGAAATCGTACGTCGCCTTGCGGTAATACGCCGCGGCGATATCGCGCGTGGCGTACAGCGTCGCTCCGTCCGCTTTCACGAGCAGGCACGGCGGCATATTGTACTCGTCGAGGTTGACGACCTGCGCGCCCTCGCTTTCGACAAGCAGCCTCTTGTCCCTCAATATGTCAAGACACGCGCCCATCTTATCGTTGTAAAAGCTTTCGCCCGCATAGCTGTCGAATTTTATCTTGAGCCTGTCGTAAATCCTGCCGACGGCTTTCATCGTCACCGCCTTGAATACGTCGAAATAAGCGACAGCTTCACCGTCGCCGTCCTCTATGCGCTTAAACCAGGCTCGGGCTTCGTCGTCCAGCTCCGGACGGGTTTCCGCCTCCTTGTGATACCGCACGTAGAGGGAGTTGAGAAAGTATTCGTCGTTCTTTGCGACCTCGTCGAGGGACGACCAAAGCCGCGTCGCAACTATGAGCTTGCCGAATTGCGTTCCCCAATCGCCGAGGTGGTTTATACCGACTACGCCATAGCCCAAATGCTCGAAAATGCGATAAAGCGCGCCGCCTATGACTGTGGTGCTCAAATGCCCGATATGAAAGGGCTTTGCGATATTGACGGAAGAATAATCTATGCAAATGGTCTTGCCCTCGCCCTCGTCGCTCCTTCCTATAACGACGTTTTTCGCAGAAAGCGGCTTGAGCTTATCCGCCATCGCCGAGCGGTCGAAGTGCATGTTGAGATAGCCGCCGACGATCTCCGCCTTGGAGATAAACTCCGCATTTTCGATATACGGCGCAAGCTTTGCCGCGATTGCGGGCGGCGCGAGCCTCATTGCGCGCGCAAACTTGAAGCACGGCAGACATATGTCTCCCATTTTCGCCTCTTTAGGCTTTTCGAGCGCGTCGAATATGTCCCGCTCGCACAGCCCCTCGACTGCAAGCAAACTCGATATTTCTTTCTCGTACATACTCATTTCCTTCCGTCTTATACGTTGATGCGGAAGAGCACCACGTCGTTTTCCTGCATGACGTAGTCCTTGCCCTCGCTACGCACCTTACCCTTTTCCTTTGCGACGTTAAACGAGCCGCATTCTATAAGCGTATCGTAGTCGACGATTTCCGCTCTGATAAATCCGCGTTCGAAATCGCTGTGGATCTTGCCCGCGGCTTGAGGAGCCTTTGTGCCCTTGACGATAGTCCAGGCGCGCGTCTCCTTCTCGCCCGCGGTGAGATAGCTTATTAAACCCAACAGCTTATAGGACGCCTTGACCAATCTGTCCAATCCGCTCTCCTCGAGCCCGTACTCGGACATAAACATCTCTCTGTCCTCGTCCGCCAATTCGGAAAGGTCCTCCTCCAGCTTGGCGCAGAGAACGATAGCCTCGCTGTTTTCCTGCGCGGCGATACTCTTCACGCTCTGGGTATATTTATTGCCCGATATGCCGTCTTCATCCGTATTGGCAGCGTATATCACAGGCTTTGACGTCAGCAAAAATTGCTCCTGTATAAACGCGGCAAAGTCCTCGTCTACGTCAAGCGTACGCAAGGGCTTGCCCTCCGTCAGCCACTTTTGCATGACGGAAATTCTGTCGACGTCCTCCTGATATTTTTTATCCGCCTTGACCATCGCCATAGCCTTCGTCATGCGGCGCTCAAGAGTTTCCAGATCCGCAAAAATAAGCTCGAGGTTTATCGTCTCGATATCTCTTGCGGGGTCGACGCTGCCGTCCACGTGCGTGATATTGGCGTCGTCGAAGCAACGCACGACGTGCACTATCGCGTCCACCTCGCGAATATGCGACAAAAATTTATTGCCCAAGCCCTCGCCTCGGCTCGCGCCCTTGACGAGACCCGCAATGTCAACAAACTCGATGGAGGTGGGCGTTATCTTCTTGCTGTCGTAAAGCGCGGCAAGCTTCGTCAGTCGTTCGTCCGGAACCGCGACCACGCCCACATTTGGCTCTATGGTGCAGAAAGGATAATTCGCCGCCTGCGCGCCCGCCTTTGTGATCGCGTTGAACAGCGTGCTTTTGCCGACGTTTGGCAACCCCACTACTCCGAGTTTCATATACCCTCCGATGCTTTTGCAAATACATTCTAAAAGCCGTTTATTTTACATAATTATAATTATTATAAACAATCGCATTTAAATAGTAAAGCGAATGTGCGGCAAAACTGTCTCCGCAAAAAGCCGCAATTCGCGCGAGGGGTTGCATATGACTTGGTGGGAATCTTTGATTTTGGGAATAGTGCAGGGCGCAAGCGAATTTCTGCCTATATCGTCGTCGGGACATCTGCTGTTGCTTGAAAAACTCGGCATCGGTCATGAAAGTCTGTTTTTCAACATCATGGTGCACGTCGGCACGCTTGTCGCCGTTCTTATCGCGCTACGCAAAACCTGGCTGCCCATTTTGAAGCATCCCGTACAAAAAACAACAGGATACATTCTGCTTGCATGCGCGCCCACGGTGGCGCTTGCGCTTATCTTCAAATATCTTGCGCCAAGCTTGATTTCGGGCAGGCTTTTGGGCTTCGGTTTTGTTTTGACCGCATGTCTCCTGACTGCGACGGAAATGTTTAAAAAACCGCAAACAATGCTTTTAAATGGCAAAAAAAGCATTTTAACAGGCGTTTTGCAAGGTATAGCCGTATTACCGGGCGTGTCGCGCAGCGGAGCCACGATATCCGCGTTGAGGCTTCAGGGTATCGATAAAACAGAAGCTGCAAATTTTTCATTTCTGTTGTCTATACCGATAATCATAGGTTCCGCCGTCCTCGAGGGCATAGATTTTGCGCGCGGTTCAGCCGTTCTCGATATAGGAGCGCTGCCTCTGATTGTCGGCGGCATATCCGCGTTTCTGTCCGGACTGCTGTCCATAAATTTTTTCTTGAAGCTTATAAAAAAGCGCAGCATGATCGGTTTTGCGGTATATACCTTGCTTTTGGGCGTTGTCGTCACGCTGCTGCCTATCTGGGGGATAATTCAACTGTAAATAAAGAAGAGCGGTGTCGCCGCTCTCCTTCTCCCCACCCGATTCTCGTCAAGCCCTATCATTTGTTTCGGATTTGACGTTATCCTTAAGGTCGTCGTCGCTCAAGCACAGCATCAAAATGCCGCCTATCAGGTTGACGAAGAGCAGCGTCAGCACGCCCATGGCGGTCAATTCCGATTTGCTTGTGGCAGTCTTGAGCTTTTTGAGCGCAAGCGCGCCTATCACTATCGGGAAAATTAAAATCCCCTGAAATATCATACCGATGATGATAAATACCTTTGCCGCAGTTTTCATTTTTACCTCCCCTTGTACATATTCGTACAATTTTCTACATTATAGTCATTATTATGACTATTGTCAATAATATAACTACATTAAATAATAATCATATGATAAGCTATCGCCCGTTTTGGAATACACTGAAAGAAAAAGGCGTATCCACATACGCCTTGATTTTAAAGTACAATATCAGCAGCGCTACAATCGACAGGATGCGCAGGGGCGGAGGCATAAGCACGACCAAAATAAACGATTTATGCAAAATACTTCACTGTCGCGTGGAGGATATAATCGAATATAAGGAAGATTGAATAAAGCCCCCGATCTATTGAAATCGGGGGCTTTTCACATCAAAAAATCTATTTATTGAAGCTTCTCGAAATCGGCCGCGCCGTGCTTGCACAGCGGACAGATATAATCCTCCGGCAGCTCCTCGCCTTCATAAACGTACCCGCATATCTTGCACACCCATCCTTTTTTACCTTCCGCCTGCGGACGGGGCTTGACGTGATTTTGATAATAGGTATAGGTCATTGTCTCCGTCGGCTCGATAACTCGGGACTCCGTGACGGTGCAGACAAACATGCCGTGCGTGTCGAGGTCGACGTATCTTTCGACCTTGAGCGACATGAACGAATTGATGTATCTGGGCAAAAACGCAACGCCGTTATCCGCGCGCAAAATGCTTTCGCTGCCCGCAAACTTATCCGTGTCTCTGCCGCTATGGAACCCAAATTGCTCGAAAACCGCAAACGGAGCGTCGACAGAGAGGCAGTTGACATTGAGCACGCCCGTCTTTTTTATGATCTCGTGCGAGTAATTTGCTTTGTTTATCGCAACGCCTATGCGGTTGGGAGAATTTGTGAGCTGCGTCACGGTATTTACGATAAGACCGTTATCCTTGTCGCCGTCCCGTGAGGTGACTACATATAGCCCGTAGCCGATATTAAACAGCGCGGAAAGGTCGTTTTTATCCGCCGCTTCTGAACGGGCGACATAGTCTCTGCACAGCTCTGCCGCCAACGCCTCTATCTGCGCCGCGGACTCTTCGTTGAGCGCGGACATGACGCGCACGTTATTCTCCGCAAAGGAGAGATTTTTGCAGCCCTCCAGCATGCCCTTCATGACGCGCGTCGCCATTGGAGCCCAGCTGCCGTTCTCGATGAACGCAACGTGCCTGTTTTGGAAATTGCGCTCGGTGAGATGATGTATAAACTCTTTCATAAACGGGAATATATCCGCGTTGTACGTCGTGGTCGCAAGCACTATCTTGCCGTATTTGAATGCGTCCTCCACAGCCTCCGCCATATCGTCGCGCGCGAGGTCGAACACGGACACCTTTTCGCAGCCCTTTTCCCCGAGCTTCTTCGCAAGCAGCTCGACCGCCGCCTTCGTATGACCGTAAACGGACGTATACGCAATGACTATCCCGTCCTTTTCCGCCTGATAGGACGACCATATATTGTACAGATTGATATAATATCCCAAATTCTCGGTCAGCACGGGTCCGTGCAACGGGCAAATGATCTGAATATCCAATCCCGCCGCCTTCTTAAGTAAAGCCTGCACCTGCGCGCCGTATTTTCCGACTATTCCTATATAATAACGTCTTGCCTCGCAAGCCCAATCCTCGTCGACGTCGAGCGCGCCGAATTTGCCGAAGCCGTCCGCGGAAAACAACGCCTTATCCGTGCTGTCGTAAGTGACGATGACCTCCGGCCAATGCACCATAGGCGCGGCGACGAACGTCAGATCGTGCTTCCCGAGCGAAAGCGTATCCCCGTCGCCTACGACTATACGCCTGTCCTCAAACTCCGTGCCGAAGAACTGCCCCATCATTTTAAACGCCTTTTGCGAGGAAACCACGGTCGCGGACGGATATGCGCACATAAACTTTTCTATGTTGGCGGAGTGATCCGGCTCCATATGCTGCACGATGAGGTATGTCGGCTTCCTGCCGCCGAGAACCGAGGAAAGGTTTGCCAGCCACTGTTCCGAAAAGCGCGCGTCCACCGTGTCGAAAACCGCTATTTTCTCGTCTAAAATAACATACGAGTTGTACGCCATGCCGTTTTCCACAACGTATTGACCTTCAAACAGGTCCACTTCGTGGTCGTTTACTCCGATATATTTGATGTCATTGGTGATATTCATATAAAACCTCCGAATTTTTTCGCCAAAAGTATAACACAAGCAAGCCGCGTTTTCAACATATTAAAGTAATTATAATATAATCAATTATTCAAATCCGTTTCTTAAGCCCCGAGCACGCAAGCATTATTATCTGTTTGCAAAATTTCGCGGAATATGCTACAATACTGCCGTCACACAAGTTGAATAAAAACACAGCAAAAAGGAATGCTAATTCTTGGCAGTTTAGCGTAGCCTTAATATTCCCTTTTGTTGTGTAAAATGAGAATAGCTTGTGTGACAACATTCGGATGCGCTGCTGTGTGCGTCACGAATGTGGCGCACTTTTTATTTATCCTGAATTTAGCATTGTGCGCCTCTATCACTCGGGCAAGATATTTGCCCAAAAGGAGGACTATATGCCTAAATAAACTCACAAACACTCAAACGGCAATCATAGAACATTTAAACAACAAATCAATACAATAGGAGACAAAATGAATTCAAACACAAAATCACCCCAAGAGGTAAAAAGAAAGAGAATAATAGCATTGATTATAGCCGCTATCGCATTGATCGGAATCACAATTTTTCTGTGTTTTCTTTTATTGAGCGTGGTAGGCGTGACCAAAGACGGCATTACATATTGTATGATGCCTGCGGGCAACGGCAAATGGGAATACTACGTTAAAGAAATAGATACAAGCAAAACGTCGCCGAATATAAAAATCGCCGACAAAATCAATACTTTACCCGTAACTAATATAGGAACAGCGGTCTTTCAAAAAGACGGCGCTTTTCACAGCGGACCGAGAGAAACAAACACCGTCGTCGAAAGCATCTATATTCCCAAAAGCATAAAATCTATCGATGACAATTTTCGCGATTGCATCAATCTTGTTTCGATAGAAGTCGAGGAAGGAAATCCCGTATTTCACAGCGTAAATAATTGCATTATAGAAACAGAAAGCAAAACTCTTATCACAAGCTGTAAAACAAGCGTCATCCCGTCGGACGGCAGCGTAACAAATATATATCGGTATGCATTTCAAGGATGCTCTAACATTACCAGCTTGTCAATTCCTTTCGTAGGAGCAACAATGAACGGAACAACTAACAGTTATTTCGGATATATATTCGGAGCAGACCAATCTGATAGCTACCACTTAATCCCCAACAACTTGAAAGAGGTAATAATAACAGGAGGGACAAGCATTAGCGATAGTGCGTTCAATGGTTGCAGCGGGCTTACAAGCATAACCATACCCGATAGCGTGACAAGCATTGGCCAACAGGCTTTCTATAATTGCAGCGGGCTTACAAGCGTAACAATAGGAAACGGCGTGACGAGCATTGGCAGTGAGGCATTCTATAATTGTCGCGGGCTTACGAGCATAACCATACCCGATAGCGTGACGAGAATAGGCCAACAGGCTTTCTATAATTGCAGCGGGCTTACAAGCATAACTATACCCGACAGCGTGACAAGCATTGGCTATGGCGCATTCTATAATTGCAGCGGGCTTACAAGAATCGTCTTTTTGGGCACAAAAGCACAATTACAATTAATAATCGCCCGTTCCGGATTCCTTTTGACAAATAATACCAATGCCAATTTTCAAATCATTTGCAACGACGGAATGTTGAACAGCGACGGAACCGAAGTTTAAAAATTATCATAATATTATTGTAAAACCCGCGGATTAACCGCGGGTTTAATATAATTAACATGGTTTTTGCTCAACTATATCATATTTGAAAATTTTAATTAGACCCCAGCAAAACGTCCCCGTTTTGCTAGGCAATTAAACGTGCAATCTCTTTTTCAATTCCGCAAAATATTTTTCTCTTGCGAATATGCACAGCGCAACGACGTCGATCACGCCTCTTGCGGCGCACACATACCAGCCCCAAGTGCACTGCTTGAGCCACAGAAACGAAATACCTATGCATGCAAGCGACAGCACCGCAAGCTTCGTCAGGCTCATCTCATAGTCGCCGCGCCCCTCTCTGTGGACAAAGCATAGCACTTCCGACACCGACTGCCACACAAGCACGGCAACCGGCGCGCCAAGCCAGAATGCCCACGGTTCCGTAAAAACGTTTATCCAGCCGTTGAGATAAAACAGCAGCGCGATCGCGCCGAAAAATCCCCAGCTCAAGCGCTTTCGCACGTTAAACCGCAACAGCAATGGTCTTGCAAAACAGATCCATGGCAACGCAACGCCGAAAATGACGTGTATAGACCAAGACAACGTTTTGTTGACGATAAGGTCTAGTATAACGGATACCGCAACGGCAAACAAAGATATAAACAGGCTTATCTCCCAAAACATCCGTTTTTTGGATTTGGGGTTTATTTGCGGATATTCCGTTTTGCTTCGGACGGCCTCGTCATTGACGTGCGCCCCGCACAGGGGACAATTCCTCAAGCTTTCATCCACTTCAACGCCGCATTTACGACATCTTTTCATAATTACCTCCCGTTACCGTCAACGGTCACATCGATGCCGTGCTCCGTCAGCACCTTAAAAAACTCTCTTTCGAGTATCGGGTCTTTGATCGTGCGCGAAAAAGTCACGACCGTTTTCCCCGCAAACGAAGCGCAGGTCATAGCGTTGTCCATGTATTTCTGCGCGCCCAAAACAAACTCGAACCTGTCGATAAATCCCTGCAATTCCTTGGGCATAATCACATTGCCGATGTTGCTGAATGCGCAGGACATAACGCTTTCGCCGACGAGATAAAACGACATATCCATGACGGCGGATTTCAAAAACCGAGGCGCAATTCTTATAACGGGATTTTTTTCCAGCGCCACGTTGGAATTGATAAATTTCTGACAGTATTCCGGCGTGATATTGCCCTTAAGCTGCGCGTCGAGCTCTTTGACGATATCCTCGAAGGACCAATCGCCGTATTCAATGGTGGTATTGTAATATCCCGCGAAATTTCTCAACGTCGACGACCCGAAAATTTTGCGGAGATTGATCGGCACCTGCACGCGCACGGGCAATTTTTTCGTCTTATGCTCGTACCGCTGTCTTCTCAACATCGCATACGTAAGCGCCGCCACCAGATACGTATTCACGGTGCATCCGCGCGATTTCGCCGCGGAGTGCAGCTGCTCGAAAGGCATACAGCCGTGGGTCACGTCCAGCACACCGCGCTTTTCTCTCTGCCCCTTTATCTGATATGCCTTTGGCTCTTTCCTCGGCAAAACGCCCTTGCTTTTGTCTATACACCGCGAGAACGAATCCTCCGCCTCCTCCGGCGCGGGGTTGTCCTCGTAATGCAAAATATCTCCCACGTCCTCCACATGCGCGCCGCATATTTCGCAATATCTCAACAGCAGCGTCTTCAAAAAGTTGATGCAACCCGTACCGTCCGTGACGGAATGAAACACCTCGACGGAGATCCTGTGCGAATAATATCTTACCCTAAACAAATGATCGCGGCCCGTCAGCGGCATCATGGCGCAAGGATAAGAAGCCTCCTCCTCAACGACGGGCGGCTTTGCAAGATATTGAAAATAATACCAAAAAAAGCCTCTCTTCAACGTCACTCGGAAGGTGGGAAATCTGTTTATCACGTCGTCGAGCGCAAGCTGAAGTATATCCGGATCAACCTCTTGATTAAGGACTGCGGACATGCGAAACACCGCGTTCCAACGCGAGCTTTTTGCGGCGGGATATATTTTGGCGGCATTGTCCAATTTAAACCACTCTCTGTCAAATAATTCGTTTTTCATGTCATTCTCCGCTTTCGATTATATATTGAAATATAAAAAAACACAATCGCATACGCGATCATGCTTTTCTTAAATTAACCTTATTTTGTCGCTATAGAAACATCGAATACGACGCCACGCGGGTCAAACTTCAAAACAATCCGTTTAACATGCAAATTTGCTGCGATAAACCCTTTGTTTTGCAATTACAATGCGCGCCTCACGGACGCTTGCCGAATTTATTCCTCTGCGAACATATCTTTGCCTACAGAGCACAACGGACATTCGAAATCGTCGGGCAGATCTTCAAACTTTGTCCCCGGCGCTATGCCCAAGGACTCGTCGCCAAGCTCCTCGTCGTAAACCCATCCGCATGCCTCGCATACATATTTAGCCATATTGCATTGCCTCCTTTGTGTTATTTTTAGTTTTGTCGTAAAACGCTCTTCATCATTTAGATCGGAAGAGCACACGTCTGAACTCCAGTCACCAACAATGATC
>CANDBZ010000026.1 GCA_947383095.1 uncultured Clostridia bacterium
CGACAGATATTTCATCTCGACGTTTTGCAGGTTTATTTGCTTCATATTTTCATACAACCGTTGCAAATCGGCATATAAAGCATGCAGCTTCTCCTTGTCTTCAAGGTTAGGCATGACCGCCATAAGTCCCGATATCCCGATATTCGCAAATGCCGCGGCTCGTCTTATAAAGCTTTCCGTCTCCTGCGGAGAAACGCCGCCCTTGGACAGCTCGCCGCCTACATTCACCTCTACGAGACACGATTGTATCTTGCCGCGCTTCGCCGCCTGTCTGTCGATCTCCGCCGCAAGCTCCATACGGTCGAGCGAATGTATCAGCTCCGTCTTGTCTACGATATACTTCACCTTATTGGTCTGCAAACGCCCGATAAAGTGCCAGCGGTAGCGAGGATCGTATTTTGCGGTCAGCTCCTGCACGCGGTTTTCGCCGAGTGTCAGATCGGGCGCGTACGCCATAAGTCTGTCGACGGTGGCTTTATCCTGCGTTTTGCATGCCGCAACGAGGACGACGTCTCGGTCGCAGCCTCCGATCTTTGCGCGTATTCTGTCCAATTCGCCGAAATCGATCATATTTCACCGACAGCCGCTTTATCTCTGTGCATACTGCCCCGTCACGGTGTTGAACGTGAGCCGCTTTGCGACGCCGTTTTCGACATAATCGATGCGAATAGCGTCCTCTCTGACGTATTCCGCGCAGATCACGCGGCCGTCGAAGCGGGCGTAGCTGTCCGTCAAAAGCGCCAGCTGTTTTTCGTCGTATTCGTTTATATCGTCGCTGACGAAGAGCACGGAGCCGAAGATGTGATTGACCGCAGCAAGCAAGCGCTTCTGCTCGTCGTTATACTTGGCTGTTTTCACGCCGCCTTTGCGCAGGAAGAACACATCGGGATCATTTGCAAAAATTCTTCCGTTCAGATGACGGCGGAATATGGCGTTGTTCATGGCGTTGCGCGTCGAGATGACCTCCTGATTGGTAAGCCCCACATAGTATTTATCCTTGAAGCTGTTCTCCGCGTCGCAGCCTATGCGGCAGGCGTCTACAACTCCGAACGCGGGGCCGAGCGGCACGCCGCACCCGAGGATGATCTTATCCCTGCAGCACTCGCGCAAAAAGTCCATCGCCTCGCACATGAGCTGTCCGCGCGATTTGCCGTTTCTGGGCGACATCGCCGCGCAGTACAGAAAATCGAGCTTGACCATATCGAAGCCCCATTCCTCGAATATCATCGCAAACAGATCCTTTATATATGCGCGCACCTCTTCCTTTTCAAAATCAAGAGCGTAGAAACCGCCCCACGCTATGCCGCCTATAGACGGTTTTCCGTTTTTCTCTCTTATGAGCCAATCCGGATGCTTCTTGACGATCTCCGCCTTATACTGCGCGGAAAACGGCGCGCACCATAAGCCCGCCTTGAGACCTTGCGCATGTATTTTGTCGACGATATGGGTCATGCCGTTGGGAAACTTGACCTTATCCAACGTCCAATCGCCCACCATCGTCTCGTATCCGTCGTCTATCTGAAAGATATTCGCCGTATCGCCCGCGCGCTTCAAGCCCTCCAGATCGCGCAGGATGATTTTTTCGTTTATATCCTGATAATAATTGTACCACGAGGTATATCCCGCCATATGCTCCACGCGCCCCGTATGCTTGCGCGGATATTCCGCAAAATATGCGTCAAACGCCTCGTCGTAGCCGCCGCTCGCGCGCATAAAGTCAAACAGCGCGTATTCGCTTTCAACGCGCGCGCCCTCCACGTCCTTGGATACGACGAGCAGATTTTCCTTCATATCGGCGTAGAACACCGTATAACCCGTGCGCTCGTTCAAGGAGCCGAGCAGCGTGACCTTATCCTCTCTGCGAAGATACGTATATGTGAAGCTGTGATAAAGCTCCTTGCCGTAATGCGTGAAGGCGTAATCGCCCGACGCGCCCGCGAGCTTCCTCGCAAACGGCAGCTTGCAGATAGGATTTAGTCCCTTTTGCTCCGCCGCGCAAAGCTTCAGCGCGTTGCGGCCGTACTCGCGCGAGGTCGTCCAGGATTGAAATCCGTTTGCGAAAAACTGCTCGTTTATCTCGAAATAGTGATCATATATCATCTCCGCCGACTTCAGCTCTACGGGATGCTTCGGAGTCAGCGTAATCCTGACGCGCGCGTCGTCGCAGCTCTCGTTTATGACGAAAGCGTCGTTTTCAAAGCCTGCGCGCAAATCGTCGTAATATAGCTGCTCCGTCCTCGCCCTGTCTCCCTCGAGATACGTCAAGTTAAGCGTAAAGTCCTTTAAATTCATATTTTCCCCGCCCTTGTAATTTTTAAGATAGTTAATTATATAACGAACTTGCAAAAAAGTAAATAGTTATACGCAAACAAGTTGGCGGACTGGGTTTTATGAAAACAGACTATAAAAAAATGCGAAAGCGTTTTCGCCTTCGCATTCTGTATTTCAAAGCTTTATTTATTGCGCGTTTCCGCTTGCGGAATCAAGTAGATCCAGCTTCGAGACGGATACCTCGTAGGCGGTGCGGTCCTCCACCACTCCGTCGTTGAGTTGCTTCTGATAGACCCTCGACTGTATACGTCCCGTGATGCGCACTCTGTCGCCCACCTCGAAGTTGCCCGCGTATCTCGCGTTTCTTCCCCATGCGATCGCTGGGATATAGTCGGATTTATTGTACGCTCTGTTGACCGCGATGAGCAGATCGGCTATTTCTCGCTTGAACGGCGTTGTCCTGTACACGGGCTCCTTGCATACGAAGCCGTCGATCATGATGGTGTTCGGCTCGTCCTCGTCGGGCTCCGCCATCTCTCTTACAAACACTCTCAAGACGAGCTTGCTTTTGCCGTCCGACATCTTGTTGTAGCTTCTGAACTGCCCCACGATGCCTATGATATTGCCCACCTCAAAGCTTTCGCTTTCCATAAGCCTCTCCGACACGGTGAGCGGGATCATATCGTCCTGACCGGACAGCCGCTTGACGGCTATCGTCACGTCGTAAAAGCCCTCCCCCATTATCTCGTGCGAAAATTCGGGTTTTGCGGTTATCATGCCCGTAAGACAAACTCTGTTGTTCAACATTTGTTCGTAACTCATAGTTCCTCCGTTACGCGGTCGTTTTACGACCTTCACTGTGTATATTTGCGGCTATGCCGCCTTGTGCTGTATTCCGTTGTTGTCGATCGTATAGCCCTCTGTCGCAACCAGCTCGCTTAACGTGACAAACCTGAAGCCCTGCGCCTTGAGCGCGGAGAGTATCATAGGCAAAGCGTCGAGCACGTGATCGCTGTTGTTGTGAAACAGCACGATATCTCCGCTTTTCGCCTTCGGCACCACTCTGTCGTATATCTCCTTTGCGGACAGTCCCTTCCAATCCAAGCTGTCTATGGACCACTGCACTCCCACCATATCCATCTCTTCAAGAGCGCTCATAAGCCTGTCGCTGTAATCGCCGAAGGGCGCTCTGAAATACGTCGGTGACGTTCCCGTCAGCTCCTTGACTCTGTCGTTGACGTATTCTATTTCCGCGCGGATCTCTCCGTCGCTCAACTTGGGCATATTGAGATGATTGCGCGAGTGATTGCCGATATCGAAGCCGGCTTTCGCGATGGCTTTCGTTTCCGCCTCGAATTTGTCGATCCAGAACCCCACCAGGAAAAACGTTCCCTTGGCTTCGTTTTCGTTCATGATATCGATGATGCCCTGCGTCTTATCAGCTCCCCATGCGGCATCGAAGGTGAGAGCGATCACCTTTTCTTCGCCCGCCGTATCCACGCCGTAGACGGGAATTTTGCGGGAGCTTTTACCGAAGAATACGGACGCCGTAGAAGTCACGGCAAGCGCGCTTATCAGTATGACCGCCACGAGGGCAATCGCAATTACGGTTACGATATTTTTCTTCCCGATAGTTATAAACACTCTTTTCACCTCGATTATACTAACTTTATTCACATAATTTTCGGCAAACTTTGTCTAATATTGTCGAATTATGTCTATTGATAAAATTTATTTGGCTTGCCCGAAATTTAGAACGGATATCGCGAATTATTTCATCCCGTTGACTTTAAATCCTCTCCGCTGTATAATGACCCCATGAAACGCATCGCAACGCAAAAGAACAGCTTTGCAAAGAGATTTTTTATAAATATCCCTTTCATACTTATGGTCGCGCTCATGGCGACATGCTTCGGAGGCGGGCTTCTTTTGACGTTCTATTCTTTTGTGACGCTTGCCGCTTTCGGCTCCGCTATGGTCTATCTCATCGTGGCGGGCGCGGCGGCGATCCTCGTCGGCATAGGCTTGGGACTTATCGTCCTATTTAAAAAATACTATGCGTTTTACAACAAAAAAATGGGTTGGAAATTTGAAAAAGAGCCGCAAAAAACCGTCACCGGCGACTCCGTTCCGCTCGCGAAAAGGATCTTCACGGTATCCAACGCCGCATTGGCGGCTTTGGCGGTCGGCGCGGTCCTCGCGATAATATCCGCGGCGCTCGGCTCCATAGACCGCGCAAATTGGGTCGACGCCTTTGCGAGCTTCCGTGAGGAACGCGGATATTATGCGGACGTCAAATACGTATCTCCGCAATATATCATCGACGATTTAAACGACCCGAGCTATATCGCCGTCGATAAGGTCGAGGTAGATTTTTCAAAGCTGGACGAAAACGCAAGACGTAAAAAAGTCGTGATAGAATACACGGACGAAGAAAAATATAAAGGCTATGTCTGGATAAGCGGCTTCGTGCGCTTCGACGGCGAGCTATCCGTGTATCCACCCAAAGACGGCGCTATCAGAATAACCGTCGGCACTCCGCCCGTGATCGAACCGACCGCAATAAATAAGCTGCTGTTTTTCATGCTCAACGATTATAACTACGAAAGGCAGATAGTCATACGCATCCCCGCCGCGTACAAGGACAAAATAGACGTAGTCCTCAACGATATGATAGAATGTTAAAAAACGCCGCGACGCGGCGTTTTTTTTAATTTACTTTCGCTCCTTAAGCTCGCGATATGTTTTTGCAACGGCGCATAAAAAGCCCTTGCTGTCAAGCTTGTTGACCCGCACCCCGTCGAGATGAAAGATACCTGCCAAATCCCCTGTCATATATCCGCTTTCTATCGTCGACAATACGGATCTTTCCATATCGTCCGCAAACTCGACAAGTCTCTCGTTTCCGTCAAGCTCGCCGCGTTTTTTTAGCGCTCCCGTCCAGGCAAATATCGTTGCGACGGAGTTCGTCGACGTCTCCTCGCCCTGCTGATACCGTCTGAAATGCCTCGTGACGGTGCCGTGCGCCGCCTCGTATTCAAACGCGCCGGACGGCGACACGAGGACGGACGTCATCATTGCAAGCGAGCCGAACGCCGTTGCGACCATGTCGCTCATCACGTCGCCGTCGTAGTTTTTGAGCGCCCAGACAAAGCCTCCCTGCGAACGCATGACGCGCGCGACTGCGTCGTCGATAAGCGTATAAAAATACTCTATTCCGCGCCGTTTAAAGAGTTCGACATATTTTTCGTCGTATATACGCTGAAAAATTTCCTTAAATCTATGGTCGTATATCTTGGACACGGTGTCTTTTGCGGAGAACCACAGATTATACCCCTGCGACAGCGCGTATTCAAAGCAGCTTGTCGCAAAGCTTTCGATGCTTTCGTCCGTGTTGTGCTGCGCAAGCAGGATACCGCTCTTTTCGCCGAAGTCGAACACAGTGCGCTTTTCGCCTCCGCAGGCGATGACAGCATCGCCGCCGTCGGTAGCTATCTCGACAGCCTTATACATGTCGCCGTAGGCGTGGCGCGCGATCACTATAGGCTTTTTCCAAGTAGGAACAAGCGGGGCTATGCCGTTGACGGTAATAGGCGCGCGAAACACTGTCCCGTCCATTATGGCGCGGATTGTCGCGTTTGGAGACGGATAAAGCCTCTTCAACCCAAACTCTTCTTCTCGCTGTTTATTGAGCGTTATGGTGGCGCACTTCACGCCGACGCCGTATTTCAAACACGCGTTCGCTGCCCGGGCGGTCACTTCGTCGTCCGTCAAGTCGCGATTTTGTATAGACAGATCGAAATACGCCGTTTTAAGCTCGACAAAAGGAAGCAGCAAAATTTCTTTGCACCACTTCCAAAGCACTCTCGTCATTTCATCGCCGTCCATCTCGACGACCGGCATGCTCATCCTGATCTTGTCCATTTTGCCCTCCGTATTTTAAGCATTCTATCATACAACGAGCCTGATTACAAGTGCGTTGCGTAAAATCGTATAAAAACGTGAAAATATACATAAAAATCGCGTATAATATTTAAAAGCCTTAAAATATACGCGATTTTGAATAATTATTCGTTATTTAATTCTTCACGCCCTTCGACCCGCCTTTGAATTTGGCTAAAACCTCCGTCTTATACGCCGTCGGGACGCGGCGCGAGGACTGATATTCGACCGCATTTTCGATAAGCTTGCCGATCAGCTCCTTAAAGCTTATGCCTTGCCTTTCAAACAGATAAAAAGCCATAGAACCGGGGACGGTGTTTATCTCGTTTATATATACCTTATTGCGCACTTTATCGACCAGATAATCCATGCGCACAACTCCGTTCAAATCGAGTTCGCGGTAAATGCGCTCGGTGTTTGCCTTCACTATCAGATCGAGCGTGCCTATATCCGCGGGAATTATATGCCCGCCACCGCCCATTTTGCCGTTGTCCATGTACTTGTCGTCAAAGGTGAGAAAATCGTTTAAGGTCAGGGGCTGCTCCGTATCCGATATCACAACGCGCTCGCCGTCGCGAAACGCCGCGCAGTTTACTTCGACAAAATCGGTAAGCTTGTGCTCCACGATGATCTTACCGTCGAATTTGCACGCTACCTGCAGAGCGAAATCCAACTGTTCTCTGTTTTCGGCAACCGTTATGCCTATGCTGCTCCCCTGACATGACGGCTTCACGATAAGAGGATAAGTCAGAAAGCTCTCTAAACGCTGCACGGTTCTTTCGCCGTCGGAGGCAAATTCGTCCCGCGATACGACCTCGTGCGGCAGCGTGTTTAGAAGCATGCCGTCAAAAAGCTGTTTGGACAGCGCCTTATCCATGCCGCATGCGGACGCGAGCACGGACGGACTCGTGTGCGCGATGCCGTTGTACTCCAGAAGCGCCTGCAGCACGCCGTTTTCGCCCTCTCCGCCGTGACAGCATATAAACGCCGCGTCGGGCTTGAAATATTTTGAAAACGCGTTGCGCTTCAACGAATAGAACTCGCCCTTGTACAACACAGCCTTGACATGGTTCAAGGGATTGAAAGCCACGAACGCGTCCAGATTATCCACGTTTTTGACGTAAAAATCCCCCTCGTACATAAACACGGGTTCCACCTTATAAAGCGACTTATCGATGTTTGCAAGCACCTGCATAGCCGTAATTACCGAAATATCGCTTTCAAGCGAACGTCCTCCAAATATGACCGCTATTTTTTTGCGCATATATCACCTCATATCTATCTTCTATGTTTCAGTCCGCTTTTGTGTTACCGCTATACTTTGCTTTAAATAGCACGCAAGTACTATAAAATAATTTCGAATTTATAATACTTTTTGATTTAAATCGTTGATATTCACTTCTTTTCGTCATAGATATCGGGCAAATCGTTCAATATCAGCAAAACGTCCCCGACGTGCAGTCTATTGGCAAAATCGTCCTCGGCGTCGGATAAACTCTCGTAAATATGTATCTCTCCCCCGAAGCCGCCCTCTATAAGCCCGCGACGTATCGGGTCTGTGCGGCGCATACCGATAAGCAATACGAGGTCGGCGGTTTCCGCCATGCGCAAGCCGAGCTTAAAATTTTCCTCGTTTTCGCAACGTCCGAGTTCGACAAGCCCCGGAGTCATTACGACGCGCCTGCAATCAAAAAGCTCCAGGGTCTCGAGCGCGGCGCGCGCGCCGTCGGGATTAGAATTGAAGCTGTCGTCGATTATCTTGATACCGTTGCCGCATATCAGCTGCATGCGATGCGGCACCGACTGCATTTTTTCCACTGCGTCGAGAATAAACGGAATTTCCACGCCCAGCTTATAAGCCATAGTCGCCGCCAAAACAAGGTTTTCTATATTCTGATACCCGATAAGCGGCGTATGCGCCTGAAAGCCCTCCCCGTCGAATACCATCGTGAATTCGCTTCCGCTTTCGTCAGTACGTATATTTTCCGCTCTGAAGGCGCGTTCGCCGTCAAGACCCGCGTATTCTACATACGGAGCGCGCTTGGTATCCAGATACTTTTTTACGTCGTCCTCGAATTTCGCGTTAACAACGCACAAGCCCTCTTCTCCTACATTCAAAACTCTGCATTTTTCCTTTTTTATGTTATCCAAGGTCTTAAACGTTTCGAGATGCTGTGCGTTTATGCCCGTAAGCACGGAATACTGCGGTCTGACTATCCGCATAAGCTTTTTTATATCGCCCGTACGCCGCGCGCCCATCTCCGCGATAAATATATCGTAGGTGCCGTCAAGGCTGTTTACGGTCTTGGATATGCCCATAGGCGTATTGAAGCTTGCGGGCGTAGTGAGCACGTTGTATTTTTGCGACAGCATTTCATGCAAAAAGTTTTTCACGGAGGTCTTGCCGTAGCTGCCCGTTATCGCGATTTTTATAAGATCCGGATTTTCGTTGAGCCGTTTTTGCGTTCTGCGCTCGTATCTGCGGTTGTTTATCCTCTCGAAAACGTTGATGATCGAGCAATACACGATAAACATAAGCGGATACGCTATGGGAAACGCAAACAGCACCAAATAGCGCATATAGGTTTGAGGAATATGCGCGTTGCCGATCGCAAAGGCCACCGTAACGGTAGCGGCGGAGGCAAGCGTCACAAAAAACAGACATCTCATCGCACGCTTCGTATATTTGAGAGGCTTTTTGCGCGTGGGCAGATCCTCCATAAAATACATGGCAAATTCCGCTATGAAGAAAAACAGCACTATGAGAAATCCCCAAAATGCTCTCGTCTGCAAAAAATAAAATATGCACCATATGCCCACAAACAGCGCAACGGCGGCAACGTCTATGAGGAATACGAAGCGCAAACGCTTGTTTTTGAAAATTTCGGATATGCGGTAATTATCCTGCTGTATCGCGTACAGATACGGTCTCGTCATAAAGAAAGCGTCTATGCACACCAGCGCGATATAAAACCAATCTCCTCGTAGCAAAGTCATATCCATTCTCCAAAACTTGTATAGTCTTTTGTATCAGTCTGCAAAAGCATGCAGGATCGCAAGAAACCTCTTTGCGTCGTCTGCGTACGCGAAATGACCGCCGTCAAGCAGAAAGATTTCGCTGTCGGCAATGCCTTTTTTGATTTTTTTCGCCATATACAAAGGAGTTTCCCTGTCTTTATTGCCCCAAAAGACGGCTGTCGGACACTCGATTTTATTTAAAAGACCGCTTTGGTCATAATTGACGACGCGCTTAAACGTCTCGCGCATATGCGGCGAGAGCTTACGGTAGTCCTGCGAGCCGCGCAGACCGCGCAGTCCCAATCTTTTCAAAGCCTTATGCAATCCAACTCTGATATAATATTTAAGTCCCCTGCGCGGCTTTATGCCCGCGCTGTCTACAAGAGCAAGCTTTTCGACTGCGTCGCCGTGCGTCGCCGCAAGCTGCAAGCACACTCGGCCGCCGAAGGAATGACCTACGAAAACGGCGCGTTTTATACTTAAATGCTCGAGCAAACGCACTACGTCGTCGCAGTATTTTTCCACGTCGTAAGTTTCCGACGGTTCTTCGCTCGCGCCAAAGCCCGCAAAATCCAATAAGGTCACTCTGTGATTGCGCGCAAAACTCTTCGCGACAAATAAAAAAGCGGAGATGCTTGCACCCCAGCCGTGTAAAAACACCATATCGTCGCCATTGCCAAAGCAGACAAAATGCACTTTATGCCCGTTTATTTCGACATAATCCGACTTCACGCCGACATGATTTTCGTTGTTTATTCAGTCCTCCCCGATAGTCAGCCACATCACAAGAGCGTCATATCTGTTTGCATAATACCTCTTGCGTACTCCTTCAACCTCAAAGCCGAACGACTTATACAGCCTTATCGCGGGGATATTGGTATCCTTCACCTCGAGAGTCATTCGCGCGACGCCCGCGCATTTTGCGCGGTCTATCATTTCCGCTACAAGCGCTCTGCCAAAACCTTGCGAACGGCGGTCCTCTTTGACGGCGATATTCGTTATATGCCCCTCGTCAAGCACCTTATGAAAGCCGCCGTAGCAAACGACCTCGTCTTCGTTTTCGACGCCGACGACGTAAATCGCGTCGTCATTGTCGAGATCCGGCATAAACATAGCGACGGACCACGGCTCGTCGAACGCCCGCTTTTCTATCTGCGCGATCTGCGCCAGATGTTCGTATCGCAGAGCCTCAAATACCATCCTTTTCTCTCTCCGCCTGCGACTTACGCATATAAAAGGGCTCCAACGCCTCGCAGTAATCTGCTTCCGCGATCTTGCGCCGCACAACCTGCTCCAACGCGATCCAAGGCTCGCACGCGGGCTTATACTGCGCGTCCGCAATGCCGTTTTTGTTTTCCGCGGCTTCGATAAAACGCGCCGACGTCACTTTGCCGTCCCTGCACTCCGCCGCATACACGTTCCCGTGCCCTGCGTCCACTGCCGCCGTGACGGTCGTCCTACTATATGCGATCAGCTCGAAGGACGTGACGGCAATTCGCTTCGCGCCGGTGGCGAAAGCTATCGCGGTCATCGCGGACACGCCGATGCGTATGCCCGTAAACGACCCTGGGCCTACGACCGCGGCAACCGCGTCCAAGTCCTCCGCGCGCATATCCGCTTCCTTCAATACCTCGTCTATATAAGGCATGAGCAAGCGCGAATGTCCTGATTTGCCGACTTCCTCATGACGGCGGTATACGCGTTCGCCCGAAATCAGCACGACTGCCAACGTGCCGTTTGTAGTGTCAATAGCAAGGCAATTCACTCTGTTTCCTCTTGTTCTAAAGTTATTTCGCCGTCGGGTTCGCCGTCCTCGATTTCCGGTAAACCGTCCTTTTCATCGTCCGCTATGCCTTTGCGGGATATTGTTATCTCGCGCGCGTCGCCGTTTTGCACAATAGATACGGTAATTATATTCCCGTCGATGCTGCGGAATTTATTCCACTCGATAACCGTCACCGCGTCGTCGTCAAAGCAATCCTCGACTCCGAGCTCGGCGATCTCGTCCTCGCTCTCTATCCTGTACATATCGAGGTGATTGAGCTTAAGTCTGCCGCTCTCGTATACATTGAGGATAGTAAACGTAGGGCTCGTCACCTCCTCGGATACGCCGAGAGCCTTCGCAAGCCCCTTTGTAAAGGTGGTCTTTCCCGCGCCGAGGTCGCCGTCGAGCAAAATGACCTCGCCGCCTTCGAGCGTATTCGCCAGACGTTTTGCCAACGCGTACGTTTGCTCCTCTTTTTTGACCTTATGCGTACCGTATATGCTGCCGCGCAAGCTGCTTCCCTCCCAATGCAACAACACGCTCATCCTCTTATACAAGAGGAAAGTGAACGCAGACACTATTATACATCTCAACAGATTAAATGGCAACACCCCGAGCAACAAATAATACGTGTAAAAGTTGTCCGCGGTTATATTTTTGTACAGCGCGCTCAACATGCCCACAACGCTGTCGAAGCCGTGCAGATTGGCGTAAAAAGGAATTGAAATAAATCTGTTCACGATAAGCCCTATTACTATGAAAGTGACCGTGCCCGACAATAGCCCTATAAAAGCGTGCTTTTTGTCCTTTTTGAGACAGTATATTATAGACGCAGGCAGCACGAGGGCAACGCCCATGAGCATATCCGTCAATTCTCCCACAAGCCCCGTAGTAGACATAGGAAATTTGAGCAAGCACTTAAACACTATGACCAGACACCCGCTGACGGGTCCCATGGAAAAGCCCGCCAAAAGCGCGGGAAGCTCGGATATCTGCATATCAAAGAAGCTCGGGAACATAAACGGCATGCTGAACTTGATATATACGTAAAGTATAAAAGACAGCGCCGTAAGTATAGCGAGCTTTGCAACGTACGCGGCGGAAAACTTGGGATTGGCAAACTTTTTCAAGCTTAAAACGAGTTTGTTTTGCATAAAAAAACCTCGATTGCTCGAGGCGCGCAATATGGACGGATTGCAAATAGAGTCAATACGCCCGCTTCTTCCATCCGGACTTTACCGTCGGTTTGGGAATTGCACCCAATCAACCTAAAAAGGCTCGCGGACTATACCGCCGGTGAGGAATTTCACCTCGCCCCGAAGCAACTATATGTTATCGCCGGACAAAACCGTTTGTCAAGGATTTATTGCATTTTATGTAAAAAAACGAAATTCGGCAATACTAATCCCATGGAAGTCATTTATACCGAAATCAAATACGCCGCAACAACCGATATGTCCGCAGACGCGCTCGCCTCGTTTGCGCTCGGCTACGAATGGGTGTTAGGCGCGCGCGCGTTTCAATACGACGGCAAATTTGTCGTAGCGACGCTCACCGCCCCTTTTTATCTGAAAAGCGAACGCGATTCCGCAAAAAACGAGCTTCTCGAGGATTTACGAAGCTATGCCTCGACGCAGGATGTTATCCTCACTTTCGACGTAGAGGTCTATCGAAATATAAGAGAAAGCTTGACGGAGCAGCAGATGCAACGCCTGCTCGACATCGCTCAAAAAAGATAATACAAAGCCGAAAGTATTATTGAATTTCGCAAAAATCATAATACTTTCGGCAAAAAATTATGAAATAATAATTTATATTACTCCTCTGCCTTGTACTTCTGCATATTTTCTCCGTCGGACCACAGCTTTTCAAGGCAATAGAACATACGGGTTTCGTCGTTGAAAATGTGCACTATGACACCGCCGTAATCGAGCACTGCCCATTTCCCGTCCGTCACGCCGTCGGAGTGAGACGGCATTATCCCCTCCTCCTTGAGCTTATCCTCCACAAACTCCGCAAGCGCTTTCACCTGCTTTGTGCTTTTTGCCGTGCATATCACGAAATAGTCCGTCATGACCGTCAAATGCTCGACGTCCAAAACCGTGATATCCACCGCTTTATGCTCGTCAAGCTCGCGGCATATGATATCTTTCATTTCTACAGATTCCATAGCATCCCTCCGTGTTCTTTGTATTTTGCTTATTTATTATATCTCAAACCGTCTCTATTATCAATATACTGTTTATCGATGTAATATCGATACGCCTGCACGGTCAAAGGATATATTTTGCCTCCCTTTGCCGCAAGCTTATCGTATGTATATTCGAGCGTAGCCAAAAAGCCCTTGTCGAAATCTTTTATAGCGACTGCGCGCAAAACGGGTATAGGATCGTACGTCCTGTCGTCGGATAAGCTGTCGGCGGTATAGATAAGCTTTTCAAGCAAAGACATATCCGGTCTTGCGGTCGTATGATATCTTATCGCGTTCAAAATTTCCTCGTCGTCGATACCGAAATCACGCTTTGCCTTCTCCGCCCCTAAAAATTGATGCAGCACGGGCGTGTCCACACAGTCCGCGGGCACGTTTAATCCGTCGATGGATCTGCGCTGCTTTGCGTTGTCGTGCAAAAGCGCGGCAACAAAAAGCTTTTTGAAATTCTGCTTGAGATTGTGCAAAGAATTAAACTCCGCGGCGCGCTTGACAACGGCCTTGCTGTGCTCAAAAAGCTCCTCCGATTGAAATCCGCGCAGCTTATCGACCATGGGCTTATAATCGTCATACAGAGCTCTTTCTTCTATCTCCCGCATGACGGCGACGGGCAACTCCTCCGCACGCTCTCCCAAAAGCAGTTTGGCTCTGATAAGCGAGGACGACGTTCTGTCACCCTTGCACTTCAGCGCTATAAACTCGCCGCCGAATTTCGCGCGCATAGTTTCCGCCGCTCGGGCGACCTCGCCGAAGCCTCCGCGCTCCGCTGCCGCTATCGGACACACCTTCACTATGTCCTGCGGATTGCGCCAGCTGTCGAAATGCTTGAGGCTGTCGCCGCCGATGAGATAAATAATATCGCCGTACTTCTCCTTTAGCAGCGGCAAAACGCGACAGGTATAATTATCCGTCTCCCTTTGCATCTCGATATCGTCGATTTCGAAATCCATTCCCTCGAACGCCTTTTCTATCAAAACGCGTCTTTGGTCGAAGCTCAAAAAGCCGCCGCTCTTATGAGGAGGGCTGTACGTCGGGACAAGCACAAGCCTGTCTGCGCCGAGCTCCTTCATCGCCGCCTTGCAAAGCGCGACGTGTTCCTTATGCGGAGGGTCGAAAGCGCCTCCGAATATCAAAGTTTTCGTCATACTGAAATTATATCCGTTTTGAAGGTTTTTTTCAAGAAAAAAGTGAGTTTTAAAGCATGCGGGCGTTTTTCCGCGTTTCCGACGCGGAGAATTGGCAATAATAGGTCTATGGCGAAAATAATTGACTATATTTCCATGACCGTGCTTATCATGCTGCTCACATTCGTATGGGCGTCGCTGGCGTTCAAAAACCTTGTCGGAGCGCTTATTTTTTCGGCGGCTTTGACGCTTATCGCGATAGTGACCGTCAAATATATACTGTCAAAGCGCAACAGACCATATACATACGACAGGCTTGCGCTCGAGTTTTCCATCAAAGGCAACGAATACGTCCTCGACCTTCTTAAATCCGTCGTAAAACCAGGCGTAGTAAGCACAGGCAAAAACTATCTCGAGCTTGAAAGCTGCGTAGTCGTATCGGCTTTCAAATTTTCTATGCTGACAATGAGCGATATGGGTTCTATCTGCGCCGTCGCGCAAAAGTTTCACGAAAAAAGGACGTATGTGATCGCCCGAGGGATAGACAGACGGGCGTACTCCGTCCTTCAGCTCGAAAACGTCAAGTTTTCCCTTGTCAAAATAAAAACGGTATATAAATTTTTATACAAACATAACGCGCTTCCCGATCTCAAGCCCGTAAAAAACAAGTTTTCTTTCCGCGCGCTGTTCGACGCGATCCTGTGCCGTTCCAACTTCAAATCGTACGCGTTTTCGGGCGTTATACTCGTGCTTGTGTCCTTCATCACGCCGCTCAAAATCTACTATATAGTTTTGGGCAGTATTTCCCTTCTTTTGGCTCTGCTCACGCTCACCCCGCTCGGCAACGGGACTCTTACGTCTCCCAAGGTCATAGACGATCTTGAAAACGCGGCAAATCGCAGCAATCAGATCTCGCTGTTTGAAATCATGGATAAGGACGGGGACTAATCAATCCACCCACTCGAATTCTATATCGCCGATCACAACCACGTCTCCCTCTTTCATGCCGCGTTTTTTCAGCTCGGATATGACGCCGCGGTCCTTAAGCACCTTTTGGAAAAACGCAAAGCTGTCGTCGGAGGATATCGTCACGTTTTGTATGAGGAAGTCCACAAGCCCGCCGTCCACGAAGAACGAGCCGTCGGGCATCCTCGACACCATGAATTTTTGGTCGGATTTGACCTCGAGCTTAAAATCCTCGTCGCGCGGGATGCGCGCGGGAGGAGGTAAAACGTCGACGCTTTGCTTTATCGTCTTAAGCAGCTCGTCAATGCCCTCGTGCGTGACGGAGGAAATGACGTGAAGCTTCTGTCCCGTCGTTTTTTCAAACCTATCGACGGCGGTCATGTCTGCAAGCAGATCCGCCTTGCTCGCAACGACGATCTGCGGTATCTCCGCAAGCTTTTGACTGTAGGTCGCAAGCTCGTTGTTTATCTTTTTATAATCCTCGACGGGATCTCTGCCCTCGCTGCCGCTTATATCGACGATATGCACTATAACGCGCACGCGCTCGACGTGCCGCAAAAAATAATGTCCCAAGCCCGCGCCCTCGCTCGCGCCCTCGATAAGACCGGGGATATCCGCGATGACAAAGCTGTCGTCGTACATCTGCACTACGCCGAGATTGGGATTGAGAGTTGTGAAATGATAATTTGCTATCTTGGGCTTTGCGGACGTCAGCACGCTCAAAAGCGTGGATTTCCCAACGTTGGGGAACCCGACGAGACCGACGTCGGCTATGGTCTTGAGCTCGAGCGTGACTTTATGCTCCTCCGTCTTTTCGCCGAGCTGCGAAAACGACGGCGCCTGCCGCTTGGAGTGCGCAAACCTGTTGTTGCCCTTGCCGCCTCTGCCGCCCTTAAGCGCGGTAAAGCTCTCGCCGTCCTCGTAAAGATCGCACACGACCTTGCCTGTCTCCGTGTCGCGCACGACAGTACCCGCGGGGACTTTTATTATAAGCGGCTCGGCGGATTTTCCCGTACAGTTTTTTGCCTCGCCGTCCTTGCCGTTTTCCGCGCGGTAAAATTTCTGAAATTTGAAATCGACAAGGGTGTTCATATCCTTATCCGCAACGAAAATCACGTCGCCGCCGTTGCCGCCGTCGCCGCCGTCGGGCCCGCCGTTGGGAACGTATTTTTCTCGGTGGAAGGACACCTTTCCGTTGCCGCCGTTGCCCGCCTTTATCAGTATTTTAACGTAATCGAGATACATGCTTCACCTTTGTGTTTTATATTATTATCCCGCAAAAATCAAATTTGATTTGCTTTCTTCGCAAAATCGTCGAGCATTGCTTTTGCGGCGCGTTTGCCCGCGCCCATTGCGAGTATGACCGTCGCCGCGCCCGTCATTGCATCGCCGCCCGTATACAGTCTCGCGATGTTCGTGCGGCCGTCCTCGTCTGCGACGACGGTGCCCTTTGCGGACGTCTGCAAAGACGGCATGCTGTTTTTTATAATGGGATTGGGCGTGGTGCCTAGCGCGACGATGACTTCGTCGCAGGAAATCTCGAACTCGCTGCCCGCTATTTCCACCGGTCTGCGCCTGCCGCTTGCGTCCGGCTCGCCCAGCTCCATACGCACGCAGCGCATGCCCGTGACCTTGCCGTCCTCGCCCAATATCTCG
>CANDBZ010000027.1 GCA_947383095.1 uncultured Clostridia bacterium
AGTCAACCGCATCGTAACCGTTGCGGGCTTTCGGGACGTGTGGTATAATTGCCGTTGTCAAGGAGAAACAAACCTTATGTTTAGAGTTATGTTCGTATGCCTCGGCAATATTTGCCGTTCCGCTATGGCGGAGAGCGTATTCAGGCACATGATAAAGGAGCGCGGATTGTCGGATAAATTTGTCGTCGACTCGGCGGGCACGTCGTCGGAGGAGGAGGGCAACGGTATTTACCCGGCTGCGGCGAAAAAACTGCGTGAAATGAATATCGTGGTATCGCCGCATCGCGCGAAAAAGCTGACCAAATCGGATTATGACGATTTCGATTTGTTTCTGTGCGCGGAGGAGCGCAACGTCGAGGCGGCGAAGCGCATATTCGGCGGCGATAGAGAGGGAAAAGTCATGAGACTGCTCGATTTGTCGGACAGCCCGAGAAATATAGCCGACCCGTGGTGGACGGGCGATTTCGACAAAGCGTATGCCGATATACGCGAAGGCTGTGAGGCTCTTATCGCTTATTCGGCGAACGTCGGTCGGTAAGAGTGAAATATGGACAAAATTTTAAATTTACTGTTTGAAAATCGCGATGAAAAATTTGCGGACTTCCAATCGAGGCTTTTGCCGACGGTGGACAGAAATAAAATCATAGGCGTGCGTACGCCAATAATTCGGAGCATAGCGAAGGATCTGCTAAAGGATAAAGATTTTTGCAGCGACGGCTTGCACGAGTTTTTGTCGGAATTACCGCATAAGTATTTTGACGAGGACGTTTTGCACGGCGAGCTTATCTCAAGAGAAAAGGATTTTGAAAAGACCCTCGGATTGTTGGAAGCGTTTTTGCCGTATATAGATAATTGGGCGGTATGCGATTTGCTCTCTCCCAAATGCTTTGCCAAGCACAAAGCGCAGCTGATTCCGCGTCTTAAGGAGTGGCTGCAAAGCGACGGGATTTATACGGCGCGATTTGCGATAAACGCGTTTATAAAGCATTTTCTCGACGACGAATTCGACGAAGAGCATTTGAGGCTCGTGAGCGAAGCCGCGGGCGACGACTATTATATCAGGATGGCAAAGGCATGGTATCTTTCCTTTGCGCTTATAAAGCAGTATGAGACGACCTTATCTTTTATAAAGTCGTTTCCTCTCGACAAATGGACTTATAATAAGGCGCTGCAAAAGGCAAGGGAAAGCCACAGGCTGTCGGATGAGCAGAAGGAATATTTGAAAAGCATAAAAATACACGGATAGTGTTTTAATCCGCCTATTTAGACATGCAACGACGATACCGTCAAAATTGCGAATAAAACACGATAAGTGTATTTATTGTATAAAATTATTAAGCAAATGTGCGTCTATAGCACGATACGTGTTTTATTTGGCATTTTGTTGTTAGATAAAGTCGTTTGGCGAGGGCGATAACCTGATATACAAGCTTGTCGGGTATGAGTGCGGCTTTGCGCTTGCGCCATGCACCCGCGACGGCGTACATATCGGCCTTGGCTGTAAATATCAAGTACGTTTATATGTGCGTAGCAAAAAGGGGGCTGAAAGGGCGGCAAATAAGAAAGCGCGCCTGAAAACAGTAAAACACAGCTGCTTAAACCATAAATTTTGCTCATTTTTATAATAATTTCTTTATTTTATCAATCTAAATCTTAAAATTTATTTAGAAATCATACATAAAATTCAACAAAATACGCCATTTTACGACAATCGGTGCACAAGTAAACAAAAATTTGCTGTACACATTTCTATTTTTGTGCTAAAGTGATTATAATTAATAGAGCTATAGGAGCTTGACTCGGCTTGAAAGCGTCCTGCGAAGCCGGCGGGACGGTATGCCTTAAAATTATGCGGAAGTAGGTTTTTCAAGCGTTTGTCGCGATATCGACTGCTTTGTTTCAGGCTTCGGGTGGGTATTTTATAGCGCAAATGCGCCATTTCCGCTCTGTTTATGCGCTAAATAAAACCGAATATTAGCGGAGGCTATATGCTAAAACTTTTAGATATAACCAAAGAGTATATAGTGGAAAAAGAAAGTACACTTGCACTCCGAGGTGTTTCCATTGAATTCAGAAAAAACGAATTTGTGTCCATTTTGGGACCGAGCGGATGCGGAAAAACCACTTTACTGAACATTATCGGCGGCCTTGACAGATATACGGGCGGCGATATTCAAATTGACGGAATTTCTACTAAACAGTATGACGACGTCGATTGGGATACATACAGAAACCGTAAAATAGGCTTCGTTTTTCAAAGCTACAACCTCATTCCTCACATGAATATAGTCAAAAACGTCGCCATGAGTCTGACGATTGCGGGCGTAGAGCGAGAGGAAGCGCGTTCCCGCGCGCTCGAAGCGTTGCGCAAGGTGGGGCTTGAAAGCCAGGCGCGCAAGCGTCCCAATCAGCTTTCCGGCGGACAGATGCAGCGCGTTGCCATCGCGCGCGCGCTCGTCAATAATCCCGACATAATTCTCGCGGACGAGCCTACGGGCGCTCTCGACAGCGAATCCGGTATACAGGTCATGGATCTGCTCAAGGAAGTCGCCGAGGACAGACTCGTCATCATGGTCACCCACAATCCTATGCTTGCCGAAGAGTACAGTACACGTATCGTATACTTAAAGGACGGCGAGGTGGAAGGCGACACGATGCCTTATAACTCCGCCGAAGAGACCGCGAAAGAAAACGACGGTAACGACGGCGGATCGCTCGATGAAGAAACAGAGCTTACAGATGTCACGGAAGAGCTTGACGGAGGCGAGAGCGTCGCCGTTGCCGACGAAAGTCCGAACGTCGGCGCGGAGGCAAAGCCCTGTAAGGCGAGAGAAAGACGCGAGCGCTTGAAAAACAAGCTCAACAAGATGAGGCAGGCGGACAAGATATCAATGAAGTTGAGCACCGCTATAAATCTCTCCTGGAACAACCTCTTGAGCAAAAAGGGTAGGACGCTTTTGACAAGCATTGCGGGCAGCATAGGCATTATCGGCATTATTCTCGTTTTGGCGCTGTCGAACGGCGCGCGCGCATATATAAAAGGTCTTGAGGAGAGCGCTCTTTCAAATTATCCTCTCACGGTCAGCAAATCCAACCTCGAGATGGGGGCGATCCTCAACACGTTTATGCAAGCGACCGAAGGCGACGGCAAATTCGTCGAAGACGTAATTACTACGCAAGAAATATTGGGGCAGATATTGCCGGAATTTATGGACGGAGATCTGCTTAAGAAAAACGACTTAAGCGCGTTTAAAACGTATATCGATGAAAATTTTGACGCGAAATACGCAATGGTCAAATACAATTACGGCACGACGTTCAACGCGTTTGCTTCAGACCCGAAGGATCCCGACAACTATATGAAGATAAATCCGTATTCCGAGATGATGTATACGGTTTTTGACGAGGTCGTCAAGAAGTTCCCGGATCTGCTTAAGGTCTCGATCGATTTATTCGGCGAGAAGATGAATATAACCGAGATGCTTGCTTATATGGCGAATATGATCGGCGAGCCTTGGGTCGAAATGACAAGCAATCAGGAGCTGCTTGACAATCAGTACGATTTGGTGGGCAGCCGCTCGAGATGGCCTCAAAAGGCCAACGAGGTCGTGATCGTCGTCAGCGAAAGCAATACGTTGCTGGATTATCAGTTGTTTATGCTCGGATTGAAATCTACGAGCGAAGTGCTTGACGCAATGACGCAGGGCACTGCGTTTGCGGAAACTACGTTCTCCGTCGACAGCCTTCTTGACAAAGAATACAAGTTAATGACGAACGCGGACTATCTCGAGGAGCTCGGCGAGACGGAAGACGGTCAGACGACCTGGAAATTGCACGACCGCAAGGATCTGTCCGTGAAATACGTCGACGGGCACGCGATGCAGTTTGCGGACGGCACGGATACGATAAAGGTCGTCGGCGTGGTTCGTCCCAAGCCCGGCGTAGTAGCAACGTCTATCAACGGCGTGATCGGCTATACGTCCGCTTTGACGGAGGCTATGTTCGCCGCGGCGGCAAATCATCCTGCGATCAAGGCTACGGAGGCGTTGCGCAAGGAAGCGGACGAAGCGGGCGGCACTTATTATAAAAGCATTATCGAGTTTTCTTACATTGAAGGCAAGGATATCAAGACCGTCAACGTCGGCGAGGATATGGTGTTTTGGATCAAAGACCAGATAGACACGCCTCACAGCGACTATATGCGTCAGCTCGGTGTCGTGGACGTCAATTATCCGGAAACCATCGACTTTTATTGCACGAGCTTTGACGCGAAGGACGAAATAGTCAAATTCATCGCGCAATACGAAGAGAATACGGGCAACGCGCTCAAATACAGCGATTCGCTGTCAACCATGATGTCCTTCGTCAATACCATGGCAAGCACCTTGACGGGCGTGCTCATAGCCTTTGCCGCGATATCGCTCGTAGTGTCTACTATAATGATAGCAATCATCATCTATACGTCTGTGCTCGAGCGACGCAAGGAAATCGGCGTTCTCCGTTCGATAGGCGCAAGAAAGAAGGATATCTCGCGCGTGTTTATCGCCGAGTCCGCAATTCTCGGCGGCTACAGCGGCATAATCGGCGTGTTTGTCAGCTTTATCATCTCGCTTATCGGCAGCGCGATACTTTCGGCGGTGTTCAATATACAAAACCTTATGTCGGTCACTTGGTGGCACTGTCTCATGATGCTTGCCATAAGCGTGCTGTTGAGCATGCTTGCAGGATTTATCCCGTCGAGGATAGCCGCCAACAAAGACCCCGCTATCGCGTTGAGAAGCGAGTAAAACAAAGCATAATAAAACCCCCGCTTCGAGCGGGGGTTTTGTTTTGGTTATATAATCTGCATTACGAAAAACTTCAGATAGCTTGTTTCGTCTGCGCATAGAGGGGCGGGATGGTCGGGAGCCTGCGATCTTATTTCAAGCAGGCGCGCAGTTCTGCCGCTTTCCTTTGCTGCTTCCGTCAGCATTTTTTCAAACAGAGGAAGCGTCATGTAGTGGGAGCAGGACGCGCTCAATAAAAACCCGCCGCTCCGCACGAGCTTCATTCCCAATATGTTTATATCCTTATAGCCCCTGTATGCGTCCTTGACCTCCGCCGCGCTTTTGCAAAATGCGGGAGGATCGAGAATGACGGTATCGAAGCGTTTGCTTTCCGTCTTGAACCTGCGCAATATCTCAAATACGTCGCCGCAAAGCGTATGAACGTTTTCAAAGCCGTTGAGTTGAGCGTTTTCCGTGACGTTTTGCAGGGCGGAAGGCGATATGTCGACCGCCGTCACGCTGTCCGCGGATAACGCCGCGTTCAAAGAGAAGCCGCCGCTGTTGCAAAAGCAATCCAGAACTTCGCCGCGGCAATAACGTCTTGCGGCAAATCTGTTTTCCTTTTGATCAAGGAAATAGCCGGTTTTTTGCCCATGCTTTACGTCTACGGACATCTTTATACCGTTTTCGTTGATTATAATTTTGTCGGGCACTTCGCCGTACAGCGTGCCGCACGTCTCTTCAAGCCCTTCTTTGGCGCGTACCGCGACGTCGCTTCTTTCATATATGCCCCTGGGAGAAAACAGCTCGACGAGGCAATCCGCAATCATTGCTTTGCGCTTGTCTATGCCCAGCGAAAGGCACTGCATGACAAGCACGTCTGCATATTTGTCTATTATAAGCGCGGGCAGGTCGTCCGCCTCGGCGAATACGAGGCGATAGCAGTTGTCGTATCCGAGCGCGCGGCGCAGCCCGTAAGCGCGTTTTATCCTGCTTAAAAACAAATTTCTCTCGTTTAGAACGCCGTTTTCATAAAATTCGCAATTTTTTGAACGAATGAAAACGCGCACTAATATTTTTGAAAGATGATTGATGTAGCCGCTGCCGATATACTTGCCGTCATATGAAAATACGTTTACCTGCGACCCGTTTTTATCCTTACCCTCTATGCGCGAGACCTCGTTTGCATACACCCAACTGTGTCCTGCGAGTATGCGTTTTTCCTCGCCTTTTTTCAAATATACGCCGTACGGCATATCTGCCTCCAAATCGATTTATTATCTTATAAGCTTGTATACTTTTTTCAGTATGGGACGGTATTTCTTTTGCGCGCGCCCCTTTTCGTCCGTTTGCACCGTTATCGTGAGCGCGTTGTTGTAGTCGCGTATCGTGTATTCGCCGCTTTTTTGCTTCAACAGACTTTGATAAACCTCCAAAATGCTGTCGATTGAATGCTCGAGGCTGAAGTTCTTTGCGAATGCCGCATATTGCGACTGCATTCCGTCATGCGTCGCTTTGTTTTGGATCCAGTACTTTATGCGCTTGGAGAGACTTAAAGAATTTCCCTTTTTGAAGAGCGATTTTTTGGATAGAGCGAATTGCTTTGTGGCGCACATGCGCGCGTCGCTTATTATCGGCACCGTGCCGCAGGCGATAGCCTCGAGACAGGAGATAGACTCCGTTTCTACGTCGGACGCCTGTATGAAGAGATAGGAGCAGTTAAGCAGGTTTATAAGCTCGCTTTGAGAGAGAAATACGAAGCGCAGATCCACCTGGCGTTTTGCGGCAAGCTTTTCGTAATATTCTTTTTTAGGTCCCTTACCTGCAAGGAACAGCACGATTTGATTTTTGTATTTGCATTTCCCTATCGCGCGAATGATCAAGTCCTGCCTTTTTTCCGATGTCAGCCTGCCAACGCTTGTTATGATTATCTTGCCCTCCGTGTTTTGCGGGCGCACGGGGGATGCGGACGGCTTGAAGTTTGGATCGTAACCGTTTGAAATGATGTGCAGATTCTGATTGTAGTGATATTTGCCCGCCGTGCCGGCTATGCATCGGCTAGGGCAGTGTATATCATGTATGTATCCGTTGTCGTAGTGGTGTCTTTTTAAAAACCTGTATGCGGCGGCGGTCGCCCCGGGAAGGTGCTTCATTCCCGCGTTGAAGGTTATATTTTCCGCGGAGATATGATAGCAGCCGAGCACGGGTATTCCCATTTCGTGCGCGATGACAGCGCACCGCGTGCCCAAAAAGAAAGGCATGTATACGTGCACTACATCTACGCCGTCGAACGCGGCGCGAATTTTTTCGTCGTCGGGCTTTGCCAAAATCGCATGCTGGCTTTCGATCATTTTTTGAAAGAGCGGGATTTTTTTGACGGGGAATTCTATGATTTTTATTCCGTCGTCCGCGCTGTCTTCGGCAGGACTTGCTGGACCTTTAGTGCACAGCACGACTATTTCGTTGTCGCGTTCCCTCAACTTTTCGACAAAGTGCCGCGCGGACATAGAAGTCCCGTTGCCCTTGTCCTGATATATGTCGATAACGATCGCTATTTTCATATGTTCACCTTTGCGTATAATCTTATCACAGTTGAACCTTTTTCGCAAGGAGAGGCAAACCGATTTTGCATCTTGACGAAACGGGCGGACGGGATAATAATATATATGGAAGGCAAATTGCCTGTGCGGAGGGGCTATGGATACAATAATCACTATATCGAGGCAATTCGGAAGCGGCGGCAGGCTTATAGGCAAAATGCTGGCGGAAAAGCTGGGAATTCCCTTTTACGACAGGGAGATCATAGTGAAAGCGGCTCAAAATTGCGGTTTTGCGCGGGAGTTTGTCGAGGATAACGAGCAAAAGCGCAACGGCATTGCTTCGTTTGCGGTTGCGCCGGCGTGGATAGGCATTTCGCCCGCGAACAGCTTCGATAATTTCGAGGCGAAGATTTTTGCGGCTGAAGCGGGAGCGATAGAAAGCTTTGCGCACGGCGGAGCATGCGTGATAGTAGGGCGCTGCGCCGACTACGTGCTGAAAAACAAATTCGACTGTCTCAACGTTTTCGTATATGCGGATTCCGCCAGTCGAGTGAAGAGAGTCGTGGAGGTATATAAGGACGCCTCCGACGTAAAGAAAGCGCAGAAGCTCGTGCGGGATAAAGATAAATTCCGCGCCAGACATTATAAGTATTATACGGAAAACGAGTGGGGCGGAGCGTCCAATTACAATCTGTGCATAGACAGCGGGAAGCTTGGCATAGATGCGTGCGTGAGCATACTGTATGAAGCGTACGTGCAATATGACGGCAGGCAAAAATGACGCAATAAAAAGTCCTGTTTTCGGCATGTTGTCGCGGATGTTATTCGGATAAAACGATAAATAAAAAAGGCTTCGGACGAAGCCTTTTTTTATTGTAATTGCACGTCAGTTTTGTTTTTTCTCGCTGCCGAACACGCTTCTTGCGATCATAAGCAGTCCAGCTACGATTGCGACCGCGCCTATCACGATGAATATCGCGTTTACCATCTTCCATTTCGCCACCACAAGGATTATGCCGAGCGCAAGCGTAAATATCGGGTTGAGCAACGAGATGACGATCTCCGACGGCTTGGAGCCTTTAAGCGACGGTATGATGATGATCATCTGATATATCGCGTATGCGATAAAGGCAATGCCGAGTATAAGCAGGGTGACGTCCACTATCGTCCATCCGCAGGCTATGATGATAATGCCCACGGCGACTTCTATAAGACCGAGCGTCCACTTTCTTCCCACCAAGGCGAGCGCGCCCAATATGATAAGCACGACGCCGACTATGGTGAGCAATATGCTCACAAAGCCGGATTGCAACGCGCAAAACAGAATGCCTATGATGATAAGCGCAACGCCCGTTATCAAGGGCGACGAGTTGAGCGCCGACATGATTTTGTTGTTTGTTGAATTAGCCATAATTTGCCTCTCCTATATTTTCGCAGATTTGCGATATAGGTATATTATGCGTAATTATCTCCATATATATGCCGATATTTTCGCAACGCTTTGATCTTACTCCGCGCGGATCTCAAGCGCGCCGTTTTTAGCGTCCACGACGACGGTCGCGCCCTGATGTATGCGGCCGCCGAGGATAGTGCGTGCGACTGCGGTTTCCACATGGCTTTCGATATAGCGTTTGAGCGGTCTTGCGCCGTAGGTGACGTCGTAGCCTCCTTGCACGATAAGGTCTTTGGCGGCGGGCGTGACGGACAGCTTCAATTCCTGTTTGGCGAGCCTGTCTCCCAACCGCGCCAAAAGCAGATCTATGATCTTGTCTATCTGATCGCGACCGAGGGGAGTGAACAGCACCGTGTCGTCGAGCCTGTTTAAAAACTCCGGTCGGAAGGTGTTTTTCAGCAGCGCTGCGACGTCTTCTTTAGCCTTACTTGAAATGCTTCCGTCCTTTTCTATGCCGTCAAGGATAACGTTGCTGCCGAGGTTGGACGTCATGATGATTATGGTGTTTTTGAAATTGATCGTCCTGCCTTGACTGTCGGTGATCCTGCCGTCGTCGAGCACCTGCAAAAGAATGTTGAATACGTCGGGATGCGCTTTTTCTATCTCGTCGAAAAGCACGACGGAATAGGGCTTTCTTCTGACGGCCTCCGTCAACTGCCCGCCCTCGTCGTAGCCGACGTATCCCGGAGGCGCTCCTATCAGTCGCGATACGCTGAATTTTTCCATATATTCCGTCATATCGATACGCACGATGTTTCTTTCGTCGTCAAAAAGATATGCCGCAAGCGCTTTTGCCAGCTCCGTTTTGCCTACGCCCGTCGGACCGAGGAACATAAACGAACCGATAGGACGGTTTTCGTCCGAGATGCCTGCGCGAGAGCGTAAGATCGCTTCGCTGACCGCTGTCACGGCTTCGTCCTGACCGATTACGCGTTTGTGCAATTCTTCGTCGAGGCGGAGAAGCTTTTCCTTTTCGCTTGCCATAAGCTTTGCGACGGGTATTCCCGTCCATTTTGCGATGATTTTCGCGATTTCGTCGTCCGTCACCTCGTCCCGCAGTAATTGCGCGCCGCCGCTTGCATTCTTTTCCTCCGCGTTACGGAGCTTGTCGAGTAGGGCGGGAAGCGCGCCGTATTGCAGCTGCGCGGCTTTGCCGTAGTCGCTCTTGCGCTTTGCTTCTTCGATCTCGGAATTTACGCGGTCGATTTCCGCTTTGGTGTCCTGCACGGAGGATATCTCTTTTTTCTCGTTTTCCCATTGAGCCTTCATCGTGTTGAACTTGTCCTGAAGCTCGGCGAGCTCGCGCTTTATCGTGTCGCGCCTGTCCATAGAGAGCGCGTCCGTTTCCTTCGCGAGCGCGGTTTCCTCTATCTCGAGCTGCATTATCCTGCGGCTTATCTCATCCATTTCGATGGGCATGCTGTCTATTTCCGTGCGTATCATCGCGCAAGCCTCGTCCACGAGGTCTATCGCTTTATCCGGCAAAAATCTGTCCGTTATATAGCGGTCGGACAGGGTGGCGGCGCAGACGATAGCGCGGTCGTGTATGCGTACGCCGTGAAAGATTTCATACCTTTCCTTAAGTCCCCGCAGTATCGCGACGGTGTCTTCGACGGTCGGTTCGTCCACCTGCACGGGTTGAAAGCGGCGTTCGAGCGCGGCGTCTTTTTCTATATACTTGCGATATTCGTCCAAGGTCGTCGCGCCTATGCAGTGCAGCTCGCCTCTGGCAAGCAGAGGCTTGAGCAGATTGCCCGCGTCCATGCTTCCTTCGGTCTTGCCCGCGCCCACTATCGTGTGAAGCTCGTCGATGAAAAGCAGCGTGCGTCCGTTTTGCTTTTTTATCTCGTTGAGGACGGCTTTCAGTCTTTCTTCAAATTCTCCGCGGTACTTCGCGCCCGCTATAAGCGCGCCCATATCCAACGCGAAAATATGCTTGTCCTTAAGCCCCTCGGGCACGTCTCCGCGCACGATGCGCTGCGCAAGTCCCTCCGCAATCGCGGTTTTGCCCACGCCCGGCTCGCCTATCAACACGGGATTGTTTTTGGTTTTTCTGGACAGAATGCGTATCACGTTTCTTATTTCGTCGTCTCTTCCGATCACGGGGTCGAGCTTGCCCGTGCTTGCGCGCTCCACCAAATCATACCCGTATTTCGACAGCGCGTCGTAGGAATCCTCGGGACTGTCGCTTGTCACTTTCGAGGTTTTAACCTGCGAAAGCGCTTGCATAAACTGCTTTTTTGTAACACCCGTCTTTGCGAACGCGGCTTTGAGTCCTTGCGTGGGGGAGTCGAGCAGAGCCTCGAAAACGTGCTCCACGCTTATGAAATCGTCGCCCGCTTTCGCGGCAAGCTTTTCCGCGGCGGACAGTATCAGCGCGGCTTCGTTGGAGATATAGACCTGCGGCGCGCCCGATCCCGTCACAGAAGGGAAGGAGCTTATAATGCGGTCGATCTCACGCAAAAGCTGCGGAGCGTCGCCGCCGCACTTTGTTATCAGTTTGGGAATGAGTCCGTCTTCGTCGGCGAGAAGAGCGTATGCGATATGCTCCGGCGACAGCTGTTGATTTTTACGTTCGAGCGCAAGCGTTTGCGCGTCGTTGACGCATTCCAAGGTTTTTTTGGTAAATTTTTGAGTATCCATATTAGCCTCCTTAAGAGCGCTTGTTAGCACTCTATTTGTTTGACTGCTAACAGTGTAAAACTTTGTTTGCTAATTGTCAATATATTATGCGGATATTTCAAAAAAATTATACGGGGCGCATATATTGAAAGTAAATTATTAAAAATTATTAAAGAGTAAACAATTTATGTCAAATCAATTTACTTTTTATATTTTAGCCTGTAAAATGCTACTGCTATTGAAATGGTTTTACGTTTTTGCGCGTTATGCGCGAGGATAGGTGGATATGGAAGAGAAGAAAAACAAAGCTCCGAAGGCGAAGGGAGGTTTGCGCAAATTGGCCTCTTGCGTGGGCGAGTACAAGGCGGCCGCTGTATGGACGTCTGTGCTTGTCGCGATCGAAGTGCTGTTCGAGGTGTTTATACCTCTCATTATGGCGCAGATAGTCGACGTTGGCATGAGCGATAAATTGAGCGTTTTTGAATTTGTCCTGCAATTCGGCAGCGTGAGCATACCCGTGTTTTCAATGACCAACCGCACTTTGTTTATCGTGATCTGCGGCGTGCTTATGGTCGCGATGGCGCTCATATCGCTGCTGTGCGGCGCGCTTTCGGCAAAGCTTGCGGCAACCGCTTCGACGGGCTTTGCAAGCAATTTGAGAAGAAAGCTGTTTTACAAGGTGGAAAACTTCAGCTTTTCCAATCTCGACCGCTTCAATACGGCGAACCTTGTCACAAGGCTTACGACGGACGTGACGAATATGCAAAACTCGTTCATGATGATAATACGCATACTCGTGCGCGCTCCGTTTATGCTCATACTTTCGCTTGTAATGTCGATCACGATAAGCCCCAAGCTTTCCATCATTTTCGCGGTAGTGCTGCCCGTCCTTCTTATCGGACTTGCGATAGGCATAAAGGTCATATTCCCGCGCTTTGAAAAGATGCTGTATAAGTATGACGATATGAACGAATCCACGCAGGAAAATCTTATCGGTATACGCGCGGTGAAGGCTTACGTGCGCGAGGATAACGAGATAAGGAAGTTCAAAAAAGTCAGCGAGACGGTGCAAAAGCTGCAGTTCAGCGCGGAAAAGATCATCGTTATAGCGTTCCCGTTTATGCAGATACTCGTCTATGCGTGCATCATCTGTATAGTGTTTTTCGGCGGCAAGGACATCATTGCAAGCGGCGACAATCCGGCATTGGGCATGACCACAGGCGATCTCACTGCGTTTTTGAACTATGTCATGCAGATACTTATGTCGCTCATGATGGTGGCTATGGTGTTTATCACCATCGTCATGTCGCGCGCTTCCATGGACCGTATCGTCGAGGTGCTTGACGAGAAAATAGACATCGAGGACGACGAAAACGCAAAGGACATATTCCCCGAGAACGGCAGTATAGACTTCGACAACGTGGATTTCTCATATAAAAAATCCGCCGACGTGCTCAATCTGGAAAATATCGATCTACATATCAAAAGCGGCGAGACGATAGGCGTTATAGGCGGCACGGGCTCGGCAAAGACAACCCTTGTGCAGCTCATACCGAGGCTGTACGACGTGTTTGACGGCAGCGTAAAGGTCGGCGGCGTAGACGTGCGGGACTATAAGATAGAAAACCTGCGCGGCGCGATAGGTATGGTTTTGCAGAAGAACGTGCTGTTTTCCGGCACGATAAAGCAAAATCTGCTGTGGGGCAATCCCGACGCGACCGATGAAGAGATCTATCACGCGGCGACGGCGGCGCAGGCGCACGATTTCGTTATGTCGTTCCCGAAGGGCTATGATACCGACTTGGGACAGGGCGGCGTAAACGTGTCAGGCGGGCAGAAGCAAAGGCTGTGTATCGCTCGCGCCTTGCTCAAGCATCCAAAGATAATGATACTCGACGACTCGACAAGCGCTGTCGACACGGCGACGGACGCGTCGATAAGAGCGGGTCTCAAAAAGGAATTCGGCGACACGACGGTCATAATCATCGCGCAACGCATTTCCTCTGTCGAGGACGCGGACAGAATCATCGTCATGAACGACGGCAAGATAGACGCGATAGGCACTCATGAGGAGCTGCTTGCGACAAACGATATCTATCGCGACGTGTATCAGTCCCAGCAAAAGGGAAGCGCGGACGACGGGGAGGTGAACGAAAATGCCTGAAAAGACGAAAAAACAAAGCGGTATGGGAAGCTTTAAGGTGAAAAGCCCCGTCAGGACCTTCAGGCGCATTATGAGCTATCTGAAGGATTATAAGGGCTTGCTTGCGATAGCGCTCGTATGTATGCTCGCAAACGTGCTTTGCAATATAGGCGGCACGTTTATGATAGGCATGGTCGTGCTCAAGATGTTCATTTTCCCGCTGGCGGCGGGTAAGGACGTGGCGCTGGGCGCGCTTCACGGCATTGCGGCGCTCGGCGGCATAGTCGGCGTCATGGCGGCGATATACGTCGTAGGCGCGACGTTGCATTACGTTTACAACTACATCATCGTACGCGTCACGACAAAGGTCTTGCAAAACGTGCGCGACGAGATGTTTGAGAAGATGGAAATGCTGCCGATAAGGTATTTCGATACGCACACCCACGGCGATATCATGAGCCTTTATACCAACGATACGGACACCTTGCGCGAGCTGCTTTCCAACGGCTTGCCCAATATGATAACCAACGTGCTGACTATCGTGGGCATGTTTGTCGCGATGCTTGTCGTTTCGCCGCTCCTTACGCTCATATCCGTAGCCATGCTTGTGATAATGCTGTTTATCGTCAAATTCATAGGCGGCAGAAGCGGCAGGCACTTTGTGGGGCAGCAGAGACAGATAGGCGCGCTAAACGGTTATATCGAGGAGCATCTTGACGGACTTAAGGTCGTAAAGGTATTCTGTCACGAGGATGCGGAAAAGGCGGATTTCGACGATTTCAACGGCAAACTCAAGGAAGCGTCGAGACAGGCGCACACATACGCCAACGTGCTTATGCCGATCATGGGCAATTTATCGTACGTCACTTATGCGATCACGGCTATCGTCGGCTCGCTGCTTGCTATAACGGGCTTTGGAGGCATGGAATGGGGCGGACTCGTGTCGTTCATGATGTTCTCGCGTCAGTTCAGCAATCCTCTCGCGCAAATAGCGCAACAGATGAACGGCGTGCTTATGGCTCTCGCGGGCGCGGAACGCATTTTCGACCTCATCGACCAACAGCCCGAGGAGGACGACGGCTACGTCACGCTGGTCAACGCCAAGGAGGACGAAAACGGCAACCTCGTCGAGACGGACGAGTATACGGGAATGTGGGCGTGGAAGCATTTCCATAAGGCGGAGGGCACGACGACGTACGTCAAGTGGACGGGCGAAGTCGAATTCGAAAACGTCACCTTCGGCTATGTGCCGGAAAAGACCGTGCTCAAAAACGTTTCTCTCGTCGCAAAGCCGGGGCAGAAAATCGCCCTTGTCGGCTCCACGGGCGCGGGCAAGACGACGATAATAAACCTTATAAACAGGTTTTACGATATAGACGACGGCAAGATACGCTACGACAATATCAATATCACCAAAATAAACAAGGCGGATCTGCGCCATTCGATGGCAATGGTATTGCAGGATACGCACATGTTCACGGGGACCGTAAGCGACAATATACGCTTCGGCAAGCTCGACGCCACGGACGAGGAGGTCGTCAACGCCGCAAAGCTTGCCAACGCGGACTATTTCATCAGGCATTTGCCAAACGGCTACGACACCATGCTCACGGGCGACGGCGACAATCTTTCGCAGGGACAGCGGCAGCTGCTTGCCATTGCGCGCGCGGCGGTGGCTAATCCGCCCGTGCTCGTGCTTGACGAGGCTACGTCGTCCATAGATACGCGCACGGAGAAGCTGATCGAAAAGGGCATGGACAGACTTATGCAGGGCAGGACGGTGTTTATCATCGCTCACCGACTGTCGACGGTGCGCAACGCGGATATGATCTGCGTGCTCGAGCACGGCGAGATCATAGAGCGCGGCAATCACGAGGAGCTTATCGCAAAGAAGGGCAAGTATTATCAGCTCTACACAGGAGCGTTCGAGCTTGACTGAAACTAAAACAAAACGCCCGTATGTCACGGGCGTTTTTATTTTTGTCATTTTTTAGACTCTTTTCCAGGAGCGCAGGGAGAATATCAAAAGTATTGGCAATATTTCAAGCCTGCCCAGCAGCATATCGAAGCAGAGCACGATTTTTGAAAAAGCTCCGTATCCGGCATAGCTTCCCGCGGGACCTACCGCGCCGAGACCGGGCCCTATGTTGTTGAAGCAGGAAATGACGGCGGTGAAATTCGTCTCGAACATATTGCCCGTCATGTTTGCGGGCTGAATAGAAACGAGCAACGTCGATACCGCTATTATAAGTATGTACAAAATGAAGAAGTTGCGCACGCCCAGCACCGTGCTGTCGTCAACGGGTTTTCCGTCGAGCTTGAGCGAATAAACGGAGCGCGGCGAAACCGTTTTGCGCAGATTTATAAGGCAGGATTTGGACATTATCATCAAGCGCGACACTTTCATGCCGCCTGCCGTAGAACCCGCGCTGCCGCCTATGCACATCACGGTGAGCAGCATTACCTGCGATAGGTTGGACCATTGCGTGAAATCGCTTGTGCCGAAGCCTGTCGTCGACATGACGGACGCGACGTTGAAGGAGCTGTTGCGCAGCGCTTCCGCAACGCTCTTATATGTGCCGCGCGCACACAGATCTATCGTCACTCCCGCGACGGCGACGACAAAAACGATGAGCATGCAGATAAGCTCCTCGCTGCGTATCGCTTTGAGGAATTGCCCGATTATTATCATAAAATATATGTTGAAATTGACGGAAAATATCAGCATGAACACTGTCAGCACGACTTCTATGCTTACAGAGTTATACGCGGCTATGCTTGCGTTTTTGACGGAAAATCCGCCTGTCGACGCGGTGGAAAACGCGTGGCAGAAGCTGTCGAACACGGGCATCTTGCATGCGCACAGGGCGGCGACGAGCACAAGCGTCAGCACGATGTATATAGCGTAAAGGATGCGGGAAGTGAAGCGGAGCTTGCTCACGAGCTTGCCGAATTGCGGGCCGGGAATTTCAGCCTTCAAAAGCGCGGTGGACATCTTGTCGCTGCGGGGAAGTATGGCGATAGCAAGCACAAGCACGCCCATGCCTCCCAGCCATTGCGTGAGCGCGCGCCAGAAGAGCAGAGATTTGGGCAGAGCCTCCACGTTTGTGAGAATGCTCGCACCCGTGGTAGTGAAGCCGGAAACCGTCTCGAACAGCGCGTCGATATAGTTGGGGATGTAGCCCGATATGCGATACGGTATCGCGCCGATAAGCGCAACTATTATCCATAGCAGTCCGCAGATCGCAAAGCCGCTTGTCGGGCGTAGATCGCGTTTGTTCTTGGGCGGACGGAGCGCCAGACCGATCCCTCCGAGCGCGACGCAAATTGCAATCGCTATGCCGAACGCCTCTATCGTGCGATGCTCGCCGTAGCCCAACGCCATAAACATCGGGATGCACATCAGCGCGCCCAT
>CANDBZ010000028.1 GCA_947383095.1 uncultured Clostridia bacterium
CGACGTTCGTATCGCGCATAGGCGGGCGGCTCGATTGCGATATTCTCAAGGTGGGGCACCACGGCAGCGAAACGTCGTCGACTGACGCGTTTTTGGACGCAATCACATGCGAATACGCCTTCATAAGCTGCAACAAAAACGGCAACAAATTCAATCACCCGAGACAAACTACCCTCGACAGATTTATTTCCCGAAATATGGCTATATACAGGACGGACAACAACGGCAATATCGTCTTTGTGCTCAACGCACAAATCACGGTATACGTGCAAAATCGCGTGACGCAGGACACCAACAGGATAGGTTTGCCTCCGTACGCGAAGGAATGACCGAAATTGCGTCTTGGAAAACACTGATTTATATGATAATATAGTTATATATTCAAAATTCACAAAAGGAGTTTTTGCGAAGTGAAAAAGGATAAGACAGTCGTTGCAAACGACATTCTCCCGCAAGACAGAGTTCCCCTCAAGGAAAAGCTGTGCTACGGCGCGGGCGGCCTCATGGACGGAGGCGGCGTCGCACTGATGTCCTGCGTCATGCTCAAATACATGACGACCATGGGCATAGCTATGGCAGTCGCGTCGACTATCATGATGATCGCCAAGCTATGGGACGCGTTCACCGACCCGTTTATGGGCTTTATCAGCGACAACACGCGCGGCAAATGGGGCAGGCGCAAGCCGTATATGTTTTTCGGCGGTATCGCGCTCATTGTCGCGATATTCCTGTTGTTTATGCCTGTCCGCGATTGGGGCGTTTCCGTACAAGGCTTTACTGCATATATAATCGTAATGTATTTGGTCTGGAACACATGCTCTACTATAACGCAGGTTCCCTACACCTCTATGGCAAGCGACATCACGACTTCCTTCAAGGAGCGCAATAACGCCAACACCGTGAAGCTTGTCTTCACCGCCGCGGCGTCCGGTATAGCCTACGTGTTGCCGCTGTTATTCATAGACGCGCTCACAAAGCCCGAAGGCTTTCTGTTTATGCCAAACATCTCGGCAACCGAATTTTGGCTTTGCATGGCGATTATATTCGGCACGCTGTTCGGCGGCGGTCTGATCATTTGCGGCTTATTTGTCAAAGAACGCATAAAGCCCACGGCGCCTAAACAAAAGTTCAACGCCAAACGCTTCGTCAACAACTACGCCGAGCCATACAAAAACCGCTCCTATCGTTGGCACATTGTGATGTATGCGTCCGCTTTTATGTGCATGGATATGATCTCCGCGCTCGCGGTATATTACGCAACGGACGTCTGGCACGGATATAAGCTTTTCGGCTTCGATATGTCGTCGATGTTTATTATAGCTCCGCTTATGGTCGCGGCAGTGATCGCATTCCCTCTCGCCCGCGTCATGATGGACAAAAAGAGCAAGGCGTTTGCGTTCCGCATGGGATTGCCCTTCTATATCATAGGCGGCATCATGCTTGCGGTCATGGACCCGAGCTGGACGCCTCCCATCCTCGTCCCGATAATCTCCTTCATCATGGGGCTCGGCTTCGGCGGCGCGCAGATGATGCCCTGGATCATCTTCCCCGACACGCTCGACGTTGCGGAAATGGCAACCGGCAAGCGTCCGACAGGCACATACAGCGGCATGATGACCCTCGCGCGCAAAGTCGCCGGCGCGCTCGGCGTCGGCATGGTGGGTTGGATCACGGGCGCGGCAGGCTACGTCGAAAACACGACCGGAGACCCGTCGATCTACATCGAACAGACGGACGCCGCGCTTCTTTCGATCAAGCTCGTTTTGGGTATAGCGATCGCCGTATTTATATCCGTCTCGCTGTTTGCCTCGTTTAAGTACAAGGTCACAAGCAAAAAGCTGGAGCGCATGCGCTATTTCATCGAGGCGAGAAAGGGCGGCGCGGAGCTGTCGCCCGAAGAAGAGGAAGAACGCGCGAATATGGTGGCGGAGCTCTACGGCAAGGTCAATCCCAACGATATAATCGACCCCGTGCTGTATGACGAAGAGGGCAACCTCAAGGTCTCCCCGGAAGAGGAAGCGGCGCTTGACAGCGCAACCGATTATGCGGACGGCATAGACGCGTTCGCTCAAGCGGAAGCGGAAAGCGTATTGCTCAAAGAAGCTGTCGAGGAAGAAAACTCGGACGATATCGATAAAGAATAATTATGAGCGCAACGATCGAAAAACAAAGCGGCGGGACCGTGATAACCAAAGAGGCGAATAAGCCGTTCAGAATTTTACAGCTGACCGATATCCACATCGGCGGAGGTCCGTTCAGCCGCAAAAAGGACAGGCTGGCGCTTGCGGCGGTCGAGAAAATAGTCAAAGCCGCAAACGCCGACTTCATCATAGTCACGGGTGACGTCTGCTATCCCCTGTGGCCCTGGAGCGGCACCTTCAACAACATGCGCGGCAGTCGCAAATTCGCAAATCTTATGAACGCGCTCGACGTGGATTGGACGCTTGTATTCGGCAACCATGACACGGAAAGCTTTGCGTTTTATGACAAGCAGCATCTTGCCGACTTTTATATGGCGCAGCCCAAATGCCATTTTCAAAAGGGCGAGAAAGGCTTGACGGGACTCGGCAACTATTGCATAAGGCTCAACAATCCCGACGGCACGCTCAACACCGCCCTGATGTTCATAGACAGCAACGCATATCTGACAAATTCGTTTTTCAGCGGCTTCGACGTCATACACGATGACCAGATCGATTGGTATAAACGCCAAATCTCCGAATTGAGCGGGGACGGTGAGACGGCGCGTTCGCTTGCGTTCTTCCACATCCCGCCCAAGGAATTCAAGGAAGGCTGGGAAAAGTGCTACAACGGCAGCAAAGAGGCGACTTATCATCTCGGCTTCGTGCAGGAAAAGGACAATTATTTCGGTTATCCCAAGACAAAAGAAGGTAAATTCTTTGCCGAAATGGTCAAGCTCGGCAGCTGCAAGGGCATGTTTATGGGGCACGACCACCTCAACACCCTGTCTATTACCTATCAGGGCATACGCCTGACGTACGGCATGTCCATAGATTATCTTGCGTATTCCGGTATAAAGAAAAAACACAGCCAGCGCGGAGGGACGATTATAGAAATCTACGACGACGGTTTATTTGATGTAAAGCTGCTTCCGCTTGACAGCATAAAATGAAAAACGCCTCCGCTTTTGCGGAGGCGTTAAATTTCAATCACTCAATAGGATTTTGCAAAATATATAACCTTATCGGCAGGCTTGCCGCAGCACACGCAGGTATCTCCCACGGGAGTCTGGTCAAAGGGCATGACGCGGGACGTTGCCGCAAGCTCCGCCTTGATCTTGTCCTCGCACTCTCTGCACCCGCACCACATGGCCTTGACAAAGTGACCGTTGTCAAGCGACGCTTTCATCTCTGCCATATCCCTGCAAACGTCTATACGGCTATGCAAAAACTCGCTTGACTGTTTAAACATATTTTCGTGTATCTCATCCAAAAGCGCGGGGATAGCCTCTTTGAGCGCGTCGATGGAAACGACCGTTTTCTCATGCGTGTCTCTTCGCACCGCGATAAACTGACCGTTTTCGATATCGCGCGGCCCGATCTCGATACGCACGGGAACGCCCTTCATTTCCCACTCGTTGAACTTCCAACCGGGGGACTGCTCTCTGTCGTCAAGCTCGACTCTTATGCCTGCCGACTTAAGCGCGTCCGCAAGCTCGCCCGCCTTTTCAAGCACTCCCTCCTTATGGAACGCTATCGGCACGACCACAACCTGCACGGGCGCCACTCTCGGCGGCAGCTTCAATCCGCGCTGGTCGCCGTGCGCCATGATAAGCGCGCCTATAAGTCTTGTGGAAACTCCCCAGCTCGTTTGATAAGGCTTCTTGAGCTGACCGTCGCTGTCAAGATATTTTATTTCGAATGCGGACGCGAAATTTTGTCCGAGATAGTGCGAGGTGCCCGCCTGCAAGGATTTGCCGTCCAACATCATCGCTTCCATCGCGTAGGTTTTGACTGCGCCCGCAAATTTCTCCTTTTCGGATTTGACGCCCGTAAGCACGTCTATTGCAAGCACGTTTTGCATAAACTCGCGATAGACCTCGAGCATTCTCTCCGTCTCCTCGACGGCTTCCTCCTCCGTACGATGGAGCGTATGTCCCTCCTGCCACAAAAATTCGCTCGTGCGCAAGAAAGGTCTCGTCGTCTTTTCCCATCTCACGACGTTTGCCCATTGATTTATAAGCACGGGCAGATCGCGGTAGCTCTGCACCCACTTGGCGTACATAGAGCCGATTATCGTCTCCGACGTGGGGCGAACCACCAGCTTTTCCTCGAGCGGCGTATCCCCAATATGCGTCACGAGCGCGACCTCCGGCGCAAAGCCCTCGACGTGCTCCGCTTCCTTGACGAGAAAGCTGTAGGGGATCAACATAGGGAAATATGCGTTTTTGTGCCCCGTCGCCTTAAAGCGCTTGTCCAGCTCGTCCTGAATATGCTCCCATATCTCATAGCCGTACGGGCGAATGACCATTGTGCCTTTCACGGGACCGTAATCCACAAGCTGCGTCTTCAAAACTACGTCGGTATACCATTGCGGAAAATCCGCGTTCATATCGGCGATTTCTTTGACGAATTGATTTTCTTTTTGCTCTTTAGCCATAAAGCGTCCTTTGCGCGTACACGCGCGTACCGTATATTGATTTATTTATATGTTTATAGTATTTTGTATTGTAACACCGCTTGAGAAAAATTGCAAGCCGCTTTGCTTTGTTTAACACGCTTACGCATATTCGCTTCAAAATTAAAACGCCCGCGTCGCGGGCGTTGACAAAACTGCTTTATTCTTCCTCGTCTTCCTCAAGCTCCTCTTCATCGTCGTCAAAGCCGAGCAGATCTTCCTCGTCCAATTCCTCGAAATCGTCGGGACAAATTTCTTCCTCTTCGTCGTCTATCTCCTCTTCCTCCTGCAACTGCGAAAGCGACATCTCGCTTTCGTCGTCGACGGCGGATATCGGCTCTTCATCGTCGATATATTCCTTCCAATCGTCGTCCTCGGACTTATCGACCTCTTTCTCCGCGCGCTCCGCACGGCAGGATTGACACATATCTTCGTCGGCGTCGAGGTAGTTCACCTTGCAGATAGGGCAAATCCTCTCGCCCAGACCGATTATATCGTCGTCCTCTTCTAGCAAGCTTATCTTGCTTGCCTTGCCCATCTCGGCTTTGCAGACTTCGCACAATTCTTCTTCGGTAGGAATCCAATTAAGTTCACAACGCGGACACTTCTTATATTTTCCCATTTTATCCTCAAGGATCGTTATTTTATTTTTCATATATTATATTGATAAGATGAAAATCTGTAAACTGATTTATACGGTTTTTTTCAAAAAAATCAGAAAAAAATTTTTTCAACTTTTATAACCCAGGAGGTGAAACATATTTTGTGAAATTTCAATCATTATACCCCGATATATAGTGTTTTAAAAAATTGTTGAAAATAATTGTTGAAATTTTTTCGCGTTTATCTTAAAATATGCCTATATCCATCAAAAACGGTGATTTTTCTCTTGTCGGATTACCAATTAGACATAAGTATCGCAATTAAGACAAAATTCTGCATTATAAGCAATCTTTTTCGCGTGCGCCGATTTATGAATGTGTTAAAATATTTTTGAATTTAAAGGAGGATTTTATGAACAAATCGCTAATCATAGCAGACGACAATATCGCACTCTGCAACAGCCTGAAAGAATTTTTCGATTCGCAAGAAAGCATCGACGTGGTCGGGATCGCGTCAAACGGAACCAGAGCATTGGAATTAATTGAAAGTACAAATCCGGATTTTTTATTGCTCGACATAGTTATGCCGGAGCTTGACGGTTTCGGCGTACTTGCGGCAATGGAAAACAAAAAGACGATAGTCGTGATGATGTCGCAGCTTGCTACCGACGGATTTGTTCAAAAATCCATGCAGTACGGCGCAACTTATTTTCTTGCAAAGCCGTTCGATTTCAATCGATTGCTCAATCTGTTGAGCGAGCTTTCCGCGCCCGCGCAACCCGCGCCCAAAGCCGCGCCCGTTTCAAAGCGCAACCGCTCTCTCGACGAAAAGATAACCAATCTCTTCATTTCCGTCGGCATACCGGCGCATATCAAGGGATATCAGTTCCTGCGCGAAGCGATAAAAATGACCATTGATACACCGGATATCATCAATTCGATCACAAAACGACTTTATCCGCAAATCGCTGACAGATACCAAACCTCTCCGTCCAAAGTCGAACGCGCCATCAGACATGCCATAGAAGTCGCCTGGAACAGAGGGAAAATAGAAAATATAAACAATATCTTCGGCATCAAGATATATTCGCCCAACGAAAAGCCCACCAACGGCGAGTTCATCGCGCTGATCGCCGACAAGCTTTTGCTTGAATCCGCTTAAGCATATCATCCCATCCCCAATAAATTTTGCCGAGAAAAGCGCTCTTTCGGGAGTGTTTTTCTCGTTATAAAGAAGCTTTTATTTTAGTACTTTACTACTTTACAAATACTTTTCTACTACTCTGCATAAAAATAAATATGCGGAGGCAAAAATGAAAACAGGCGAGATCATACGCGATATTCTCATAACCAATGATTTGAGTCAAAGCGAGTTTGCCTCTATTCTCGGCGTATCTCAAAAGGCGGTCAGCAATTGGGTAAACGGCGCGGATATGCCGAAGTCGAGCAGTATAATGCTCATTTACGAAAAGTTTCACGTCACTCCAAACGAATTACTCGGAGTCGACGAGTATTACGGCGCGGTAGCTCCCGTAAATCGTCGGTAGCTTACTTCTATCGCTATGCGACGTTTAAAATACGAAAATAACCGATAAACCCCCTTATTATAAATTTTTTCGTTTAAAAATCAAAAAAATTCAAACCGACGTTGACATAATAGGCTTTATCACATATAATCATGCACTATAGGATAAGGGATATGGCAGTACATCTTTCAGACCATTTTACATACAAAAAACTGTTCAAAGCGGTTTTGCCGTCAATACTCATGATGGTTTTCACGTCGCTGTACACAATCGTGGACGGCGTTTTCGTGTCCAACATGGCAGGCAAAACTCCGTTTGCCGCGCTGAACCTGATCTATCCCATTATCGCGATCGTCGGCGCTATAGGCTTTATGCTCGGCACGGGCGGCTCCGCACTCGTTTCCAAAACGCTTGGCGAGGGCGACAAGGAGCGCGCAAACAAGATATTTTCCATGGTGGTTTATTTCACCATAATCGTGGGCGTGATATTGGGCGTAGTGGGCGCGGTTATCGTAGAGCCGGTCGCAAAGCTTCTCGGCGCAACGGAGGAAATGCTTCCGCATTGCGTGACTTACGGCAGAATACTGCTTGCGGCAATAGTCGCGTTTATGCTGCAAAATCTGTTTCAAGCCTTTTTTGTAGCGGCGGAAAAGCCCATCTTGGGCTTTGTCGTCTCGCTTATCGCGGGGGTGACGAATATAATTTTAGACGCGGCCTTCGTCGCGGGCTTCAAATGGGGCATCGCGGGCGCGGCATACGCCACCATCGCAAGCCAGATCGTGGGCGCTGTTGTGCCGCTGATATACTTCTCTGTCAAGAACAAGAGTCTGCTTCGCCTTGTCCCGGCCAAGCTTGAAATAAAACCGATACTTCACACCTGCGCAAACGGGTCCTCGGAGTTTTTGAGCAACATCGCGGTTTCAATTGTGAGCATGTTATACAATATGCAGCTGTTGAAGCTTGCAGGCGAAAACGGGATCGCCGCTTACGGCGTGATAGCATATCTGTCCTTCATTTTCTCATCGGTATTCTTCGGATACGCTATAGGCGCGTCGCCGATTATTTCATATCACTACGGCGCGCAGAATAACGACGAGCTAAAAAATCTGCTTAAAAAAAGCATCGTCGTGATGCTGTCTATCGGCATACTTATGACCGCGCTGGCAGAGGCTTTGGCAAAACCGTTGAGCATGATTTTCGTCAGCTATGACAAAGACCTGCTCGACATGACGGTGCGCGCCATGCGCATATATGCCGCGGCGTTCACGATAGTCGGCTTCAACGTTTTTGCGTCCGCATTTTTCACCGCGCTCAACAACGGATTGGCGTCCGCGCTCATATCGCTGCTGCGCACGCTCGTTTTCCAGATATTCGCCGTCATGGTGTTGCCGCTCATATGGAAATTGAACGGCGTATGGGCAGCGGTGATCGTAGCGGAAGGGCTTTCCGTGATCACAAGCGCGCTTTTCCTTTTGTTGAACAGAAAAAAATATAAATACTGAAATTAAGTTTGCCGATAAAAAAAGATAAGCGATGCGCTTATCTTTTTTGTTTATCTTCGATTTCGGCTTCCACGGGGAATTTGCTATCGTCCGTAATTATGATTTCGCCGATGGAATCCGCAACGATTTTCCCTTTTGCGGGATTTTTTATAGAAACTATATCGCCTTTTATCGTAGCGTTTACTTCGCTGTATTCAAAAGCCAGATCGCAATCCTCCGTAGTGCAGTCGATCAACGTCAGATTTTTGCAATAGCAAAGCGGCTGCGTTCCCTTGATGTGACACCTTATGAGCGTCAAGCCCTGCGAATACCACCCAAGGTATTCGCCCTCCAACACGGAATCCGTGACGGTCACGCCTTCCGAATGCCAAAACGCGTCTTTGGTGTTAAGATGGGAACGGACGATATCGACGTCGGCAACGTATTGAAACGAATATTTACCGCCGAAGCTCAAATTTTCCGCCTTTATGTTTTTGCTCTCGAAAAAACCGTACTGCGCCTCGACCTCGCAATTTTTCACTTCGATGTTCTCGCACCGCCAACAAAATTCCGGCGACTGTACTTTTGTGTTCACCACGCTTATGTTACGGCATTCTCTGAACGCCTTTATCCCGTTCATGACGCTGTTTTCAACGCGCACGCCGTCGTCATACCACAGCGCCGCGCGGCAATTAGCGGTAAGCTCGCAGTCCTTAACCGTCAGCTCCCGATCATGCCAAAACGGATATCTCAAATCCATATAGCAAGCTTCCGCCGACGTCCTTTCGCATTCCTTGAGCGCGGATTCTCCGTCCTCTTCGCCCTCGAAACGGCAATTCTTCACCAAAACGTCGCAAGCCCCGTACAATGCGCGTTCTTCACCGAAACGATTGTTTTCTATGACTTTCAAACCCATATTTTTAGCTTGCTCCTTTGTATTTCTCGCAAACAATATACCACGGAGCGAAGCATAATACAACTAAATTTCTCGCGCCGAAAGCCGGCGCCCCGCGCTTACCCGCCGTTACTTTAGCAATTATCTCCACTAATGAACGACTTGCATTTGGTTTTAAAACCGCTTTGTCGTTGCGCAAAGCGCAAGTCCACAACCGCTAACAAAAAAGACGCTTCCGCGTCTTGTTTGGTAGGATTGAGTGGACTCGAACCACCGACCCCCACCTTATCAGGGTGGTGCTCTAACCTGCTGAGCTACAATCCTATAATTTGAGATACGGTATCAAAATCACCGTATCATTTCTGGTGGAGATGCACGGATCCGTTTAATAGCGACCGACGTAAGCTTGCTTGCTCTGTCGGAGCGTCAGCGAGGACGGCCTCGGGGCGCGCACCGCGCGCAGCGGTTGAAAACCGCAGAATTCGTGCAAATCCTTTGGTGGAGATGCACGGATTCGAACCGAGGACCTCCTGAATGCAAATCAGGCGCTCTACCAACTGAGCTACACCCCCATGTGAATGCTTAAAGATAATATCATCACACAAAAAATTTGTCAAATGTTTTTTGCGACTTTGGGCGCGATAAATATCTTACGCCGGCTTTTATATATCTATCCGCATGATTTATGCGCGCATTGTCACAGAAAATCCTTTACGCTGTACAACCCGTTGCGCCTTGTGACGATGAAGTTTATCGCACGCAGCGCGCCTTTTGTGAAAAGCGCTCTGCTATGCGCCTCGTGCTTTAAAGTGATGGTCTGAAAGCCGGTATTTATACGCACCTCGTGCTCGCCCACAACGTTGCCTATACGCAGAGAGCTTATGCCGATATCGCCCTTCCGTCGCGCGCCCTCACGCCGACCTATCACAATTCTGCCTTCGCCCTTTCTCGCGTCTGTGACTGCCTCCGCAAGCATGAGCGCGGTGCCGCTGGGCACATCCGCTTTTCCGTTGTGATGCACCTCTAATATTTCCACGTCGGCATAGGGGAAAGTCCGCGCGATACGGGCGACCGTAGCCACGAACAACGCTACGCCCAACGACATATTGCCGCAAAAAAATATCGGGATTTTTGCGGACGCTTTCTTTATATACGTCTTCTCCGCTTCGGTCTGTCCCGTAGTGGCGACGACAAGCGGCAGCTTGCGCTTAAGCGCAAAATCCACAAGCTCCGCCGTATTGTCATGATGAGAAAAATCCACGATGACGTCCGCGCCGTCCTTGACGTCGGAAATACTTTTGTAACACGAGCAATCCAAGCTCGGCAACGACTTATCGACCGCGGCGACAAGCTTCATATTGCTTTTGCCGAACTCGTTTATCATTTCCCTGCCCATGCGACCGTTTGCTCCAACCAAAATCACGTTCACTGCACAACCTCGAGGCGCATTTTGCGCCGTATAATAAAATATGCGAGCAGACGAGCAAATATAAATCATGAAATAAAGCAATATAATTATAATACCAATGACGTTTACGCCAATACGTCAATATCGTGATAAAATGAGAAACACCCTAGCCCCCAAACAAACGCAATACAAATACTACAGCCGTCTGCGCGCCCTTGCTATAACGGCGCTCATCTGCACGGCTGCGGTTGCGTTGATCATTATCGTAGAAAGCGCTCTGCCCGGCAACACGAGCAACAAACAGTCGACGTTTGTGAGCGATAAAATCCAATCGATTATAAGCGGGGCGCACGCGCCCGTCGATTCCGCGAAGTTCAATCTCTTTATACGCAAATTTTTGGGACATTTTATGATTTTTGCAGCGTTGGGCGCAGGGCTGTCCGCCTGCTCTTTTCTGCTGATAAAGCCCCGTGCGATATATCCCCTGACAAGCGCGGCGTGCGCAACGATCACGGCGTTTTTATCGGAAGCGCTGCAGCTCCCCGTTTTCAATACGGGAAGAGTCGCTTCGCTGACGGACGTGCAAATCGACATCACCGGCGCTATATGCGGAATTCTGTTCTTCTCATTGTTGCTGTGCGCGTATATATTGATAAAGCGCATGGCTTCGCAGAAAAAATATCGTTTGTTAAAAGCAGTATTTGTCAACGCGCATGCAAAAACACTATTTGGCAGATGCGGCAAAATAATCGCGACGGAGACCTGCCAATACAAGAGGTCTTATCCGCAAAAAACGATATAAACTAATCAGCGCCTCCCGCATGGGAGGCGCTGTCGACAATCGAAAACCATTATTCCACCCTTAATGCGTCGACAACGTTCTTTCTCGACGCTCCTATGGCGGGCAGTATGCCAGAAATAACAGTGAGGACAAAGCTCAACGCAACGAGCAACAAAGCGTGCAGCGGATGAAAATGCAACAGGCTTTGCACGCCCGATATCGCTCCGATGATAGCGCTTATGATCGGGCAAAGAATATATGTCAGCAAAATCCCTATCACGCCGGCGGCAAGTCCTATAAGCGAGGTTTCCGCAATGAACACGTTGCGAATATCCCGCTTTCTTGCGCCGAGGCTTCGCAAAATGCCTATTTCCCGCGTGCGTTCTATTACGGAGTTGGACGTTATCACTCCTATCATAACAGTGGAAACGACAAGAGATATCGACGCCACCGCGATAAGTATGATGGACACAAGGTCTATCACCATAACCAAGTTGTATATAAACATTTCCGACACGTCGAAGTATCCGATTTCGCCCTTTTTATTTTCCGACCAATCCTTTATATATTCGCTCGCGTTTATCTTTTGGTCGTACGTCTTGGGATATACCTTGATAAACGTCGGTGCTTTTATCGCGCCTATCGCTTTAAGATAAGACGTCCAGGCCAGATTTTTGCCCATTATATCCGTAAAATCGACTATATCGCTGTTGAAATCGTCGTCGGTGAGATTTGAACCGAAAATGCTCGACGCGCCGAATACCGTATATCTCGAATCGGGGTCGTCCTCCATCAACTGCCTCTGCTCTCTTGCGACAATGCTGTTGTACGAGTTTTCCAAAACAAATTCGGACAGCTCCGGCGTATAGCATATCGCGCTCGACACATATCCCGCCGATTCGTCCTGCTTCGGGCGCATAACGCCTACGACCGTCAGCTCTACGCTTGACTCGTCGTACATTTTCTTGAGCGCGACTTCATCGTCTTTATCCGCTTCGAACCAGGAGCCGTAAACGTGACGGTAATAGTTGTCGCTGAAGATAAGCTTCAATTTGCGGCCTATGAAGAAATCCGCCGTTACGTTTTGCTTATCGACGGTCTGCACGTTTCCGTTTGCGTCTATCACGTTAAGGGTTATACCAAAGGCCTCAAGCAATTTTTCGTCGATCTGATTGTTTTCGCCGACGCAGAGCACAAGCTCTTCTTTACTCTGCGGATAGCGGCTGTTGCTGCCGACAAGCTCATATGAATCGAGCATGGTTTTTTCGTCGCCGACCAACATCTGCCAATATTTCGGTTGGACCCCGTTTGAGCCGAGTATGCTCATCGCAATCGTCATGACCGATGACGTCGCGGGCTGCTGGGAAACGTCTTTATAGCCTATCTCTCCCGTTTCGTCCACCGTTTGCGCAACAAGATTGTATCGCAGACCGTAATAAACGCTGGTCGCCTCCGCATAATCTTCCGGCATCCCCTTCATATAAGTTGCAAAATCCTCGGTCAGATCGTTTTTCTTCACTCCGCTGAAAAACGAATTTATAAGACCCTGCATCATTTCTATCATCTCGCCGGCGCTTCCCGACCCGCCGTTGTTTTCAATAGTTATTTTATCTCCCTCCGGAGGCGCGGGTTTGACGGGCGGCTTCGAGGACATAGACGACATCACGTCCATGACCGCGGAGGGCGCTATGTTATATTCGTATACGCACAGCGGCACGCCGGACAGCATCTCTCTTTGCATATTCTCGACAAACACGTTGAAACCGTTTGATATAGAAAGCACAAGTCCCAACCCGATTATGCCGATGCTCCCCGCAAACGCGGTCAGAAAAGTGCGGCGTTTTTTAGATATAAGATTGCGCAAGCTCAATCCGAACGCCATGCCCGCGCTCATCGAAGTCGCTTTAAAGGTTCTGTTTTGCTTTTCCTTTTTCTTTTTATATCTGCTTAAGTTGTTTAATCCGAGCTTGTCAAACACCTCGTTTTTATCGGCGTTGATCCTCTTCATGTGCTTCTTTAATTTTCTGTTCGACGCCTTCTTCTTTTTGACCTCTTCTATTTCGACAGCGTCGACCGCAATGTTATTCTCTGCCTCATCTGTCGTATGCGGCTCTTCCGAAAACGTCGAAGTATCGGCGGTGATCTCCGTTTTCGCATCCGCTTCCTGCGCGCTTGAGCGAGCGTCTTCTACAACCAATTCTCCGCAATCGGTATTTAACGCGTCAGAATTTGCATCGTCAACATACGGATTTGTATCTTCAACGAGCAATCCGTCCTTAAAGCGGCATATACGCGTGCTGTACGCGTCGGCAAGATCCGCATTGTGAGTGACCATTATTACAAGTCTGGTTGCGGAGATCTCTTTCAAAATATCCATGACCTGCTCGCTCAATTCGCTGTCGAGCGCGCCCGTAGGTTCGTCGGCGAGAATAATCTTGGGGTCGTTCACAATGGCGCGGGCGATAGCGACGCGCTGCATCTGTCCGCCGGACAGCTGATTGGGACGGCTGTGTATCTGCGCCTCCATCCCGACCTTTTGCAACGCTTCGATCGCCTTTATACGGCGCGCTTTCTTTTTTTCGCCGACAAGACTCAACGCAAGCTCCACGTTTTCGAGCACGGTCAAATGAGGAATGAGATTGTAGCTTTGAAAAACAAAACCTATGGTAGAGTTGCGATAAGCGTCCCAATGCATATCGTCAAACCCCGCCGTGGACACTCCGCCGATGATCAAATCGCCGTCGGTATATCTGTCAAGTCCGCCGACAATGTTCAAAAGCGTAGTCTTGCCGCAACCGCTCGGTCCGAGTATTGAAACAAATTCGTGCTCGCGGAAAGTCAAAGACACACCCTTCAACGCATGCACCGTCGTTGTAGCGGTGGTATAATTCTTCACAATGTCACAAAGCTTCAACATAATTCAATCTCCCATGCTTTTAGCTATAGAAATCGCCGTGAAACAGCATTATTATACGTCTGTCTCCTTCAAAACGGTGAGCCCCTTGGTCACCATATCGGATATCCGCCTGCAAAGCTCCTCCAAAGAGAGCGAGCTTTTGTGATTAAACCAGATTTTAAAGCACTCCCCTATGCCTGCGCTGACAAACGCCGCAACGTACTTCGCGCGTCCCGCGTCTATATCCAAATTTTTCTCCGACACATGTTTCAAAAACGCAACGACGACCCTGCCGTTGACCTTGTCAAGCAGCCTTCCGCTGTTATTGCTGCAAAGGATGTAGCGGTTGTATTCGTCGTACTTCGTGATTTCTTTCCCGATTGCGTCGAGAAGCGGATAAGGATTGACCATGCACTCGATCCAATCCTGCTCGCTCATCACCTTATCTATATATGCAAAAATCTCGTTTTCGATTTGGTCTCTCACCGCGGCGACCGAGTCGTAATACATATAAAACGTGCTGCGCGTGATCCGCGCAAGCTTCGTCAATTCGCTGACGGAAATCTCCGACATATCCTTGACCTGCACCAACTGATTGAACGCGTTGCGTATTGCCGTTTTCGTCTTGACGACTCTTTTGTCCGTAATGTTCGATTCCATATTGTCCTCTGTGCGTTTCTTTACACATTGTATTTTAACATACACCCGTATGATTTTCTATAATTGCGGAAATTTTTATCCTAAAATTTTCTTTATTCTATAAAGAAAACATAAAAATTGCGCAAGCTATCATCGGCGCGATACGCGCCAAGGAGTAAATATGAAAAACAAAAAAAGAAAAAAGTACGAGGTCCCGCTTTCGCACAGCAACCTCACCAACCACGAAAACATGCGCTCTCTGTTCGACCCCAACGGCAGCTGGACCGGTACGCCCGAGGACGACGGCTATCCCTCCGTCCCGGGCGGAGAATTACCCGTACAGGATGCGGACGACTTATAATAAAAAACCATCCCTCGGGATGGTTTTTTATTTATTGAAACAATATAAGCGTTGTGATTGATTTCGCTCCCAACGTAATACAACCGCCGTATTCGAAAGCGGTTTCTTTCATGTCTGCGGAGGCGTCCGTGACGACGGCGCGGACGTTCCCGCAATAATATTTTATACTGATTTTTCGCGCCCTGTCCTCGTCGTTGATGACCGTGAGCGCTATGCTTCCGTCCGCTCTTTTAAACGCCGCCGCCTCGAGTTTGTTGAGAGCGTTTGTCGGCACATGCGAGCATTTTATCATTTTGCTTCCCGTGACGTATTTTGAAAAATGACCGAAAGTATAATAGCGTTTGGTGACGCGCAGTTTATCGCGACCTTCGCTATCCTTCTGCCAATACACCAAACCATCCTCATAGTCGCCGTTTGAAACGGACAGCCACCAATTCCATTCGGAAGCGCGCAGATATTTGAAGTCGCGCAACATTATCTTGGCGGAATACAACCCCGTTTCTATGCCGTCGTCAACGCCGGAGCGCATAACGCAATACTCGCTGACAACGGTCTTTTTGGAAGAGTCGGTCTTTTGCATATATTCGCAAAAGCGTTTACGGGCGGAAATTTTAAGCTCGGTATTATAGGAGTGCACGGATATTGCCGCAACATCGTCAAACCAATCGTATTTTCGCAACTCGTTTATATAAGGTTTGACGTTTTTCATCCTGCAATCGCCGCTTTCGAAGATATCCATCCGGAAAGACCTGCCGTTTTCTCTGTTAAAAGCCGCGAGCGTTCTGTAAAAAACGTCGCAAAACTTCGCCATCGGTTTTGCGTCGAAATGGCAACCCTCCTGCGTCGCTCCGTCGCCGCCCCATTTCCATTGCGGTTCGTTCACGGGACTTATAAAGACGGATACGGACGGGTCGTATTTGCAAACTACCTCCGTATAAATCTCGTTTGCTATCACAATAAGATAGTCGGAAAACGCCTGATAACACTCCTCCTTAAGGTTGTTTTGCTTTGCATTTTCCGCGTGAGTTTTGCCGTTTTGCGTCATAAGATAATGCGGCGAATTGGCAAAGAAAACCACCTTGCGGATATTGCCCGTTTTAAGCGCCCTTTCAAGCAAATCTCTCACGCCGACGTCGCGAGAAAAATCATAGTTGCGTCTGTCGCGAAAAACGGAGTAATCACCGTCGAATTTTTCCGCAACGAAATACGACTCCGCTCCGCGCAGATAATCGGGATAATTATCGGATTCTCTGCCGCCCGCGCCTATATTATATCTGAAAACGTTGAGACAAAGACCATCGTCGCCGTACAGCATGTCCGTCGCGTCGTCCTTTAGGCTTTCGCTTTCTACAAGCCCGAGCGTCTGATAAACCCATGCCGACGACGCGCCGAAACCGTCGATTTCCTGATATTCGCAGTCGGGAAACAGCTTTATCGCGATGGGCGCAAATTGCACTATGATGTA
>CANDBZ010000029.1 GCA_947383095.1 uncultured Clostridia bacterium
CAAAACCTCGCTATTTCAATACTCCGCTCACCATCAACACGCTTACCGCAACCATCGCAACCAACGCGATTATCCACAGCACGAGAGAGACCCATCCTATCGGTTTTTTGTTGAGCTTCATCTGATAAATCGTGGCGACCAAGGCTCTTGACGTACACTGTACAAGCGCGACAAGCATCACTATAACCAGCAATGCTATGAATAAAATGAGCAGCGCGGAATCCTGTTGCATACAGGCGCGTATGCCAAACGCGCACAGTATCACCGCAGCCATTCCGAAAAGAGAACACAGTATCGACTGCACGCCGAAAAACGACGACTTCTCCTTCCTATCCGCGTCTTGAGCTATACGGTCGTAACGCACTCTCATCCCAAGCCAAAAAAACAAAAAATCCATAAAATTTTTCATTGCTACATCTCCTATGGATATATTATAGCAGATATCGGGAAGTTATTCAATACAAATAACCTCCGCGCCGCAAGCAAAGCCTAAACAAAAAACGCATAACTATTTGACACGCGTACAAAGACTTGATATACTGTTAGAGCATCAAATCGATTTGCGCTTGGAAGCGTATCGAAGTGGTCATAACGAGGCGGTCTTGAAAACCGTTTGGGTGCAAGCCCACAGGGGTTCGAATCCCTTCGCTTCCGCCATTGCTGCTATGGCTCAGCAGGTAGAGCACATCCTTGGTAAGGATGAGGTCACCGGTTCAAGTCCGGTTAGCAGCTCCAGCTTGAAAAAGCACGTCGAAATGACGTGCTTTTTTTTTGTAAAAAGCACAAAGATGTCACGTACTGTTTCAAGCTACTACCGCACAAATGATTGCTTGCTATCAGTTCAAACAAATTACATGCCTCAATTATCATTTAGCGCAATCATTTGCTAGGTGGGCGCTATGCGCCTTTTCTGTTATGTAGTATTTTCGTACTGATAACCCAAAGAAAAGTGCGTGCAGCGAGGTACGCATTTTTTTGTATAAAAGACGCAACTGTTTGAAATATATTATTTCTCCCAAGAAATCAAAAAAGACGGCGTTTGCCGTCTTTTTAAGCTCTAAAGCAAATCTTTCAAGAACTTTAAGTATTTCAGGCTTGAAAGCTTTCGCAACCGTAGACTGCGTTTGGCGACATATCGACGTTTCTGCCGTTGAGCACAAAGCCTTTCAAATTGCCGCAGGTCATAAAGGCATAATCTTCAAGTCTGCAATCGACGCCTGCGCCGTTTGTATCAACTCCGAATACGACTTTTTCAAGATTTGCCATATTTGCAAACGCGCCGTATCTGACGCAGGCGATATAAGGCGAAATATAAACGTTGACGGCAAGCTCCTTGAGAGTGACGTCCGCAAAGACCTGATTGCCGAGCTCGACCACCTTAAACGCCCTGCCGTCCGCCGCGGTGACGAAGCTGGGAATAACCACCGTTTCTAAATTCAAAGTATAATCGTCTGTGTGGAACGACGTCACGGCGGCAGTCAGCGCGTCCTCGTCAAGAATTTGAAAGTCGAAATACTTCGCCCAAGCGTTCCAATCCTCCGGGCTGTCCGCCGCGGGAGAGACGGTATTGTTGTCGCCGCCCGTACCGGACGATGTCCAGATCGCCGCGGTAATGCCTATGCTCGATACAAACAAAGCAACAAGCACGACGCAAATCAAAATAGCTATCGCTCTGAAACGTCTCGTCATACCTGTATGCCTCCTCCGCCCGCGCGGTATGCGTCGCGAATGACGCTGCCGTCGCCTATAATATTGAGCTTAAATTTGAATTTTATGGATTTGCCAAGCAAATCAAAGCTGCATTCCTCGTCGATTCTGTTAAAATACAGTACGGTTTTGACATAATACGTTATGCCGGGCTGCACAAGCATATAGAGATGATATCCGTCATTGACGTAAAAGACGTTGCCGCCCAAAGGGCTTTCGTAATGGTCGGCGGTATAAACGGGCGCTTTTTCTTCCGCAAATTTTCCGTTTTCGTCAAGAATAGCTTCAACCAACGACATCTCCGCATTAAAATCTTCCTTAAAGTCGACAAACGCGGCGACATAATCCGTACCGCCGACGTTAAATGTCATCTCTGCGGTATCCTTGTCCACGGCATAATCAAACGTCGTTCCGTCCAAGCTTCCGCCGCCTTTTCCGTCAAATCGGAGGGACGGCAATCCGAACGCCGACCACGTGCCGGCATAAATATCGAGCTGCGCGTCGGTAAGACTTTCCGTTTTTTCATAAAACTCCGTTTTTCCGTTTGCTTTCACCGCGATCAAATCTATCGTCGCGTTGACCAGATCGAGGTCGAGAGACTTCCTGTTTTCGCCCTCAAAGCCCTCGTCGGGAGTGCCGATAAACTGAATGGGGAAATATACCGTCGCGCATTGCGCGGCTTTTGCGATACCTGCCGTGATATTTTTCAAAACCGCGCCCACGGGCGGATTTTTGCCCTCGAAATAACCGACCTGCGCCACTGCGGGATACAAATGCTGTCCGCTCATGTCGGACACTGCGTTGATGTCTATGGTGGCGACGTCCTGCAAAGTATCGGACTGTATGATAAACGCGCCGTTCTTCGCAATTCTGGTATCGCTGAACCACGCGGCGGATATGCCGACGACGGCGACGATAAATGCCAGCGCCATTATGCACGAAGATATTATGAGTGTGCGTTTGGTTTTGTTCATAGTCCCTTCCTTACAATGCCGTCAATCCGTTTGAGGCGCGTATATCTGCGCGACGTTTATAGTCGCGCCGAACTCGAATACGGAGTTGAAATACGACATATTCGAATAAAACATCTGCGGCTTGCTGTTTGTCGCTCCGTAAATTTTCGCAAGCTCCTCCTGCGTATATAGCTCCTCGAGCGTTTTATCCCTGTCGGCGGCGCAGAATTGCGCCCAGAACAGCTTTTGAGGCGCAAACACGATATAAAAGTCAAAGGATTTGTGCGAGGCCTGCAGACGCATATTCTTAAGACCGCCGTTGAGAACGGAGTAGCCCGCGTCCACGGCTTCGCCGTTTACCGCCTTGACGGAGCTTGAAACGCCGCCCTGCGAATGCGCGAAGGTGAGCTGACCGTACGGAGTATACCACACCTCGTCCTCATCGGGCAAACGGTAGTCCATGACCGCGTTTTCGTCATCAACGCCCGCGCCGATATAATTCACGGAGCCGTCGACGTGCTCCTTAAAATACCATGTGAACGTATACGGAACGTCTGCGGACCTATTGCCCGTGAAATCGTCGAGCACGCTTTCTCCGCTCCTTATCTGCACGGAATCTAGTGTCATATTCATGTCTATGGAAGACGTCTCGGTGTCGAGCGCTATAGTGGTGATAAAATAGTACGGCGAATCCAGCATAAACTGTTGCAGCATGCTGCCGCCTATTCCGCCGTTTTGCCCGTTATATTGCGTGACAAGCTTCACGTCGCCGTCAATAGCCGCGAGAGACGTCTGCCCTTTATACTTGATATTGCGATCGCCCGAATCCGCGGAGCTGTCAAAAGACAGAATAAACGCCTTTTGCGTAAGCAACTCTATAGACTGCACAGATGGGCGAGTGACGTTTGCGAACCAAGCAAAGGAAACGCTCACCATAACGATGGTGACCGTCATGACCAATACGGGAATAAGCACTCCCATGATCGTCTTGATACGTTTCGCCTTGCTCATTTTGTTTCCTCTCTTATTCCGCCTTTAGCGCCGCCGACGGAGCGTTATCGGTAGGCTCCTGCTCGAACACCTTTTGCGTTCCGTCCCAGGACGCTATATAAATGAAGTATCCGTTTGTCGTCACTTTGCCGAAGAAAGCGCCCTGCGCTGTGCGCAATCTGTACGTAGAATACATATGCACGTCGTTTATCAGTTCAAACGATGCAAATCTCAATTCGCGCAAAAGCGCTATGCCCTGTTGATTGGCTATCGCAATGGCGTCGCCGGCGTTATCAGTGCCGTGTTTTGCGCCCACAAGCGGACTTGCTTCGTTTCTGTCATACACCGCGACGGATTTATCCTCTACTGCGACGGCAGTTTCCGTCTTCCCGTAAAGCAGGATATAAACGTCGATAATATCGGCGAGTCTCATGCTTTCATGAGGATTTGTCCTGCTGTTTTCGTCGCCGTCGAGAGCGGTAAGCTTGACGTCGTCAAGCACGTCGTACGCGCCCGCCGCGTTTGCGCTGTCGCCGACGTAATAGTACTTATGCGCGCCGTAGCCGCTTATCGAGCCGTTGTACAGATCGGTGTACGAAACGCCGCCCGCTACCTGCGCGCCGCCGACCCAAAGCGCTCCGCTCATAAACGCGTTCACTCCGCTCGGCTCGGCGCCCTCGCCGACAAGTCCTCCCAAGGAGCTTCCGGCGCTCGCCCAAATATACATCACAGAAATCGCGTTCTTTAAGCTGCCGCCGTTGCTGCCTACGGCTCCGCCGACAACCGCAACGCCGTTTACGTTAATGCTGCCCGCCGCGATCGCGCCGTCGACGGCAGACGAGGATTTGCCGAACAATCCGCCTATGTACGCGTTGTTGCCGCTGACCGTAATGTTGGCGTGCACGCTGATATTATTCGTCTCCGCCTGCGCCGTCTCGCCCGCAATGCCGCCGATATAAGCGTTATTCATTCCTGCCGCGCTTATATTGAGATTGCGCAGATGGACGTTCTGCACGTTTGCCGCCGAGTCGTCCGTGCCTGTTATACGCGCGAACATACCGACATGGCTGTCCTGACCCGAGCCTATGATATTGAGCTTGTCTATCGTATATCCGTTGCCGTCGTAAGCGCCGCCGAAATCGCCCGTAAACACTGCGCCGAATGCCGTCGCGACCTCGCCCGCCTTGCCTTTGACGAAGTTTTTGAGATACTCTCCGCCGAAGCCCCAATCATAGCTCAATTCGTCTATCACGTTACCGTCGCTGTCGATTATGGTCTTCTTAAACATGCCGTCCAATATCGCGACGTCTTGAGCGGTATACACGCCCGATACGTTTGCGATCTGCTTGAACTTGTCAAACGAACTCGGCGTGCTGTTTTCATCGACCGCATAGTAGCCCCAACCGACCTCCTCCTCGTTTTCGTTGAGGAAGATATAATGTCCGCCGCCCGCTTCGCTCGCGAGATAGGAGAAATAATCGTCCCAGCTCGATATCATCACGGGGTTGCCCTCTGCGTCCACAAACGGCTGTCCGTTTGCGCCCGCCGTAGGATAGCCGTTGCCCGAAGCATATTGCTCCGCCGTTGCGAGTCTGTTCCATACCGCCTGCGAAATCACGATGCCGCCGAATTCTTCAAAATCGCCTCTGCTCACGCCGTAATAGTAGGTAGCGATCATCAGGCTTGCAAGCGAGCCTATCTCAAACTCCTCTTTATCGACAAAATATCCGATAGTAAGTATGGGTTGATTGCTCAACTGATAATTGACGTGCACGCCGTCCGGCGAATCGAACCTCGCCGACAAGATCTTGCTGCCCACCGCGCCTCTTATCACCGTATAAGACGTGTATCTCGCAGGTATTTTGGTTGCGGGATTGTTGTTTTGATACTTCCAATTGTTGACGAACACCAAATTGAGTATATCGCCGCTCACCGCCGCCGCGCTGCCCGACACATCGACCCAATTCTGGTTGTAGGAGTTGTCGGCGTTCGCATAGCTCTGCGCAGTGTTGAAATAAGTCGCGCGCAGAACGTTTGCGGTTATCTCTATCTTCACCTGAATGCCGTCAAGCACCGTCACCGTACCGCTTGAACCGTTGTTGCCTACCTTATCGCCCACGTTGGTATTGCCGTTGACCACGGTAAAGGTATAGTTGCTTGCGGAGGAGCCTCCCAAGGTAAATATGAGCTTCTTATAATAATACCCGTTTTCGCCGCGTTTTGCACTGCCGAGCTCCAGATTTGCGCCCGTGCCGGTGACGTTGTTGATATATCCGTCAAACCTCGTCCTGCCCGCGGTAACCTCCGCATAAACGGCGGTCACGACGACAGCTGCGTTTGCCGCTTCTGCCTCCGCAATATTCGTCACTGTAAAGCCCTCGCCGGAGCGATGTATCGCGCTGACCGCTCTCGGCGTACCCGCGGTGCTCGACGCGCCCGCCGCGCCGCCGTACCACACGCCGCCGTTGTACATCCTCGTAGCATAACCGTTGCGGAGTATATCGAGATTGACGGTGAGCGCGCGCTTTTCTATCGTGCCGCTCATCTTTATGTCTACCTTGACGGATTTGTTGGAGAAAATGAAGTTCTGCGCGTCCGCTCCCTTAAGCGTGACTGTATAGGTGACCGTTCTGCTGCCCGCCTGTGAGCTGTCGTATATCGCCGTATAATCATACGAAGTCGGCGCGGAAACGCTTGTGCTTCCCGTGTTGAACTTGGGCTTGCCGAGCTTGTCAACCGTTCTCGTTGCGTCGTAAACCTTCGTATGCGTGCCGCCCTCGATAGTCACCGAGTTTATCTGTCGCGGATTTATCGTATACTTTCCGTCCGTTGCGTTTGCAAAGATAAAGGTATAATTGGTCCTTTGCGCCTCGCCCGCCTTGTTGACGCCGCTTACCGTGATAGCCGCCGTCGATACCGACGCCGTGTAATCTCCCGCGTTTATCGCGGCGGGAGTGCCGGAAACGGGTATTCTGATCGTCTCTGTCGTCTTGTTGGCATTAGTGACGACAACGGTTGCCGCCGCGTTTGAAGCCGCAAGAGGATAGGATAGCATGCCCATCGTCATCTCGTCGCCTGCGGTCGTCAAAGAGGAGGTGATAAGCCTGCCGTGCAGCTGTCTGTTGTAAGTAAACTCCTTCTGCTCCGACCAAGCGAGCGTGATTACCGCGGGTTGAATGTTAATTGAACCCGCTCCGCCCGTCTGCACCTCGAAATTGCCGCTGCCGCCCACCGCACCGAGAGTCGCCGTATATTCGCCTACGTTGACCGCGTCGCCGCCGTTGTAAGTGATATCGACGGTCACCTGATTGTCTTTTTCGGAGTTGTCGGTAGTCGTCTGCGAATAAAGCGTAATTATATATCTGCCTATGGTCTTGCTGAACGATATTGCCTGCGGCGGTACTTCGGACTTATCCGCCGTTGTCACCTCTATCTTCTCTGCGACGTGATAGCCGCCGTTGTATATGACGTTGTTCGTGCCCGAAATATCCACCGTAACGATGAGCTTCGTGATGCTGTAATTGCCCGACGGATAATCCACTATAGCGCAGTTCTCCGTACTCGGCTTGCTGTCCTCCGGTCTGCGAACGGGCAAATCAAGCTTATAAGAACCGACGTTGGGACCTATCTTAAACGTAATGGTCGCTTTCGAGTCGCTTACCGCGGAAATCGCATCCGCAGTGTATCCGTATTTGTCGAAGCCGTCCGGGAACGCCGTCGCGATCTCATCTTCAAGCAGATCCGCGTTTGCAAACGGATAATCCGCCGTAAGCGTCGCAACGAATTCGTGATATTTTGCATTGTATACTCCGGTGTTTTTGCTGTCCCAACTCAAGCGGAATTGGTTTGCGGTCACCCGGAAGTACGGGAACGGGTTCGACGTGACGGTGAGATAATAATTGCCGTTGTCCGTCGCGGGCTTGGGAGTGCCGTTATCGTCATAGAAATTCTTTGTGGAGAAGCCTATTTGATAGCTGCCCTCGAGGCGCATGTTTCTCACGTTTACGGTGCTGGAATTTTGCAGCCACTGCGCGATGAAATAATCCGTCGCATAATCGGAGCGCAAGCTCCACACGTCGGTAGCAAACTCGTTGCCCTGCGCAGGCTTGAACACCAGATACGGCATGAGCTGCGCAATAAACGTCGTATAATTTGTCGCGATCTCATCGTCCGCCCAGCCGTTGAATTTGAACGACGTATTGTGATTGCCGCCGTCAAATCTCGCGGACGAGCTGCCCGTTATCAAAACCGTCAGTTCTCTCGGGTCGACCTTGAACTGCACCTGCTGCTCGTCGGCAACATAGTTGGGAGACGCGCCCGCCGTGCCGAGCGTTGCGGTGAGCGTGCCCTTTATGCGCTCCGTAAATGAGAACGTCAGCTCTATATTGTAGGTCTTCTTGACCGCGCTTTCCTCTATGCCGCTCAAGCAGGATTTATCCGCCACGTCGTCGATCTGCGACACCGTTATGCGGGACAGATATATCTTCGAAGACGTGAGGTTGACAAGCTTTTGCGAATCCGCGCGCTTTGCAAAGCTAAACTCCGTGATCTTGGAATTCATGATAGCGGACAAATCCAGCGTTCCGTAAATTCTGTCAACGTCCTGTCCGTCGCTTTCGAGCACAAATTGCACAAAGCGCTCATCGGTATTATCGAGCGGCGACACGCCGTTTATAACCATCTTGACGTATCCTGTGGTATCCGCGCCGTTATAGAGCCCGTCCGCCGCCTCGAGCGTGACGCCCAGCCTGCATTTGTCTATCACAAGCTCGCCGTCGTCGATACCGCCTATCCTGTTGGGCTTGCCGAGGTCGTCGAAGAAGTATATGCCGACGTCCATCGTATAGCTGCCCGCCTGATAGATCTCTCCGCTATACGCCATGCCGTCCTTCTTGACGTCATACATCATATATTTGTAGGAACCTGCGGGCGCGTCGCCCTCTTTGGGCATATCATAGGTATACTCGATGACAATGCCCTCGCTGACGTCGTCGGTTATGGGGACGTATCTGTTATATCCGTTGTAGGTCAGTCTGCCGCCTATCGCAACCGCGCGATAGTATACCGCGACGTTCTCGCCCTTGTGCGTATCCGCCTGAATGTAGAAATGCGCGTCGTTGTTTTCCGTGCCATGCCAGACGTTGGGCTTGACGCCGGACGCGTCCATGTACAAATAATATCCGTCCACCGTGCTTGCGAGCGCGGACGCGTAAATATTTTGCTTTTGCGGCGCATATCCGCTTGTGACGGCGCTGCCGTTCACCTGCGCGACGATGGGCGACACGAGAGGATTGACAGCGTTATCATCATCTCCATTCGCTCTTTCCTCCGTCGTATAAGCGTCGGCAATGCGCTTCCAATACTTGAGCTCGTCTTCCTTGTCGTTTTTCACGGAGTGCGTAGCGTCAAGACCCGAACGGTCGTTGGCATAGACGTAATACCAGCCCGTATTCGTCTCGCCCGTAGTAAACGTGTCTGCGTTTTGAGCGTACGACCATACGCCGTTGCGCACCTCGACGGGCATGCCGACAAGCTCCGTCAGGTACTGCTTCCAGCTCTTTTTCTCGTCCTTTTCGTTTTCATCGAATTTGGACGGACTCGAATAAGAATTGGTAAGATCCTCCGTGAAAATGACGTTGCCCTTGGTCACCGCGCTGTATTTACCGAGGTCTGTTGTTATGGTGTCGATGTTGAGCGCCATGAGCTCGACGTTGAGATAGCCCTTCACCCAATACGACGTATCGGCGACGGAATCCGCCTGCGCGAGACCGATGATGCCGCCCGCAGTCGCGCCGCTCACCGTGCCCTCGATATTGAAGGAATCGTTTATTTCTATGCCGGAGCCGTACACCGCCCCGATATGCCCGCCGACGTTCTTTTGTCCCTCGACCTTCGTGTAGTATGCGAGCATGTTGTTTATCTTGATATTGTCCGCTTTGATCAGGCCGATCGCGCCTCCGACGTTGACGACGTTCTTTGCGACGACGCCGCTTGCGGTATACAGCGTGACGTTGTTCCACTTTGCGCCGCCCGCATTGTTGAAATCGTTGTCCGCGCCGCCGATCACGCCGATCGCGCCGCCGACGCCGCCCCACATATCCTCCGCCTCGGAGCCCGTATAAGTCCCCGTCGCCGTCACGTCGTGCGTGCCGGTAAACTCAAAGTGAGTGTTGGCGACGGAGATATCCGCATGCGCGTATTCGTCGCCCGACAGCGTCGGAGTTATGCCTATGATACCCACCGAGCCGCCTATTGCGTTGGTGCCCGTCGCGGACACCGCGCCGCTGTTGGTGAAGCCCGCATGATCGACCGCGCCCGCAAGCACGCCTATGTTGCCGCCCACGAAGTCGCTGCCGTCCACGGTGCCGACGTTGATAAAGAGCACGTCAAAGCTGTCGTCGCCCTGTATACTGCCGAAAATCGCGCCCACGGAGCCGCCGACGTATCTGTCGCCCGTGACGCTGCCTTTCGACGAAGAAGTGCCGTCCGCAGCCTCCTTGCCCTCGGAGCCATTATAGAAATAAGTTGCGGAAGTCTTGCTCACGGTGAGCTTGGAGTTTTTATCCATGCGCCCTATCGAGCCGCCGACAAACTGCGCGCCCGTGACGCTGCCCGTGTTTGCAAAGGTGCCCGCTATATCGCCCTGTTGCAGATATCCCACGACGCCGCCGATATTATTCGTGCCGATTATGCTGCCGCTGTTGACAACGACGAGCACGGCGTCCGTAACGTCGCTACCGCCCATCTCGACATCGCCCGTGTTGTTGCCTATGACGCCGCCGACGTTATTTACACCGGTGACAGTGGCATAGTTGTAGATAGTGCCCTTTCTTATGAGCAGACCGAGATTGGTGCCGCTTGCGGTGTTTGTACCCACTATACCGCCGACGTTATTGCCCTCTGCGGAAATCTTGTCCTGGTCTTCCTCGGCTGCGCCCTGCGTGCCTATATTTATCGTGACGGTGCCGTGATAGGGCGTGCCGTAAACGCTGTCCGCGCCTATACGCAGATAGCCGGCAACGGTACCGTTTGAATATGTATATCCGTTGCAGCCCACAAGGCCGCCGACCTCGGATTTGCCCTCGATATTGCCGCCGACGTTTATCACCGTGCCGGAATACTTTGCGCCGTCCACCGTGACCTCGGTCGTGCCCGAAATGAGGTTGACCACGCCGAAGTTGCGCCCGATGAAGCCGCCTACGTTGACTGCGCTCGACGCATTTATCGTGGGTTTTATATCGAAGTAACCGTCGAAAATACCGTCTATGGTCGCGCCGACCACGCCGCCGACGTTACGCAGATTATTTGCGTTGACAACGGCGCTTTCATTGGCGTTCAAAGATTCCTTCGACAGCACGGAGATCGTACCCGTCACCTTGACGATACTGCCCTCGCGGAAGCGCGTGCCCTCGCCCATTGCGCCGACTATGCCGCCGATATTGCCTGTGACGGCTTGCGCATAGCTTGTAGTATTGGTGTTGTCCTTATAAGCGGTGACGGTTTGCACGTCGACGACGCCCGCAAACTCGATATTGCCGCTCATGGTGTTGCTGCTGCCCGAATACGTGCGGCCGATGATGCCGCCGATAGCGGTATAGTATAGTCCGCTTGAAACGTTGCGCGCTCCGCCCCAATCTGCGACGCGTGAAACCGTCGCCTGCCTCGATAAATACACGTCGCTTACTGAAATGCCACCGCGCGCCGTGCCTATCACGCCGCCGACGGAATTTTGCCCGCTTACGGTAGCCTTGCTTGCAACGCCTGTTGCGTTTGAACCCACGTATGCGTTTTTCACGGTGAAGTTGACCACGCCGTCGTTGGTGCCGACAATGCCGCCGATATCCGTACCGCCGAGGTTTGCGTACGACGAGCCTGGCGTGCGGGCTGTTGTAACAACGCCCGACAATGCCGTTACAATCGTCTTGCCGTAAACGTACACGTTATCAATCTCGACGAAATTGCCGCCGACGTTCGCGCTGTTCCATGCATAAGCGTTTGTCGCACTTTGTCTCGGGTCGCCTGCGTATCCCAGTATACCGCCCGCTGCGCTCTTTGCGGACTTGACCTCCGCATTGACCGCGCTTGAATTGGATATTCTCGCGGTGGTGACAGCCGTCTCCGTGACGGAGGGACCGCTCTTGGGACCTGCCGCGCCAGCAATGCCGCCCGCATAAGACATGCCGTACCAGGTCGTCAACGCCTTGAAGTTGCCGTATGCCGTGACAGTCAGCGCAGCGTTCGTTTTGCCCGCCTGGCAGTTGTCTATGACGGAGTTGCCGCCGATATATCCCGCAATGCCGCCCGCAAACGTCTTATATTCCTCGCTGTTTCCCGTCATATACGCTTCGATATTGCCCGTGACGGTGATATGGTCTACGGTGGCGTTAAATATGCTGCCGAACAAGCCCGCATACGAGTTGGTCGCCGCGCGGCTCGACACCTTCAAATTCAAGATCTCGGTATTATACGCGTCCTGATAGCCCTGCGCGCCGCTCAAGTTGCCCATAAACGAGCGATTGCCGCCCTTGCCGATGGGGTAGAAGTTGACCGTTTGTGCGAAAGCCGAGCCTATCTCGTTATACAGCGTTGCGTTGTTCGCGCCCGAATAGTAGTGGTTTCTTGAGACCCAGCTGTTGTAAATCGTGTTTGCGGCCACGGGGCTCTTCCCGTAGCTGTATCTATAATAGCTGGTTGCAACCGTATCGAAATAAGTGGCGTCCTTGTTGTATCCTATGCGCTCCACGCACACGCTCGCCGAGTCTGCCGTCCTCGAGCCTATCGCCGCGCCGCCGTTCCATATAAAATAGGACTTGCCGCTTATGCTGTACGCTGCGCTCTCTGTGGATTTGCTCTTCAAAGACGTGCTGCCTTTTGACATATCCATGTCGAAGTATCTCGCGGTGACCCTGTCGATGTTGTTGTATACATTCACCGTCTGATTATTTTGCACATAAGAATAGCTGCTTGCAAACTCGATATACTTGTCCTTGAAGGTATAGTAAGAATTGCCGTTCATTCCCTTCGCGCCCGTCAATGCGGACATCGCAAGCAAATCGACGCCGTCCTTGATGATATAGGGGCTTTCCTTGCTGCCCGCCTGCGAGCCTACAATCTCGCCCTTTTCATTGCGACCGTAGGACACGGAAAGCATCGAAAGACCTTCCTTTGTGTTGAGCGCAAACACGGCGAGCTGCGGCAGACAGCCGTATATGTATATATATCCGTATTCCGTTCCCTTTCTATAGGTCTCGTCATAGCTGACGCTCGTCGCGCCGTTTGAATAAGACGCAACGGAGTTGCCGGAGGCGTCTAAAAGCGTCGCCGCCTGATTTTTGTCTGACGCAACGCCGCCGCCGATGACCTGCCAGGCGTCCAGATTGCCGTCCTCCGCCATATAGGTTGTGAGCTCCGAGACGTTTTTGACAGGCTTGCCCGGGATATATCTGCTTGTGCTGTCGTCGTAAGTCGCAACCCATTTAGAATTTGTATAATCATAATGAGTCCACACGTCAAACATCTCGTCGCGCTTGTTCACGGCGTGCATATAATTGTCAATCGTATAGCAGGTCGACGTGCCCGTATTGACTCTTTCCGCATCAGCGATTTTGCGTTTTTTATCATCTTTATCTGTTAACTCATCTGTACTTGTTGTTTCATCTATATAGCCGAGGATGCCGCCGCCCCAGTGCACGGGATTGCGCGCCATATAATCTTCGTTGAGGTTTACCGACAAGAGCCCCAGATTGAAGCAATAGTTAAAATTCACCTCACGCTCCGGGTCACTAACTTTTAGCCTTGTCGGCTGCGCCTGCCCCACAATGCCGCCTATGCGCGCTTGCCATTGCCAACCATAGCCGACGCATCTGTACGCATGAATCATGCCCGTGTTGTAGCAGTAGTTTATATCCGCCCACACGACAAAGCCCGCTATACCGCCGCAAAGCGAACCGCTCAACTCCTCTCTGCCCCCTTTCCACCATGCAGAGCCGTGTTCGTCCTCGCCCCTGACGCCGTTGCCGCCTCTGTTGGTGCCGCCCGACATAACCTCGCCCTCGTTATAGCAATAAGCAATCAAGGATTTATAATCTGCCTCGCCGTAGTCCTTGTGAGAAGAGAGACCGCCTTCCGCCATATCCAGATATCCGACAGCGCCGACAAGCCCGCCTACGATGGGACCGAAGCCGATGACTTGACCTCTGTTGTAACACGCAAGCATCTCGAGCTTGCCCTTCTTGTCGACCTTGCCGACGAGGCCGCCCGCATAGATAAACGTATATGTGCCTCCGCCCGATTTAGCAGCGTATACCGTCTCGCTCGCCCAGCCGCCGTCGCCCCAGACCTTGCCCGTGTTTGCGCAGTTATAGATATTGGTGGTGGAGTTGCCGTTGCCTATGATACCGCCCACGTTATAGCCGGCTCTGACTTCACCCGTATTCTTGCAGCTCTCTATGGTTATAGCGTTGTCCGCGTAGCCTATGATGCCGCCCGTGCCGTAATCATAGTTCGTAAAGTCTGCGAGGTTGCCCTCCTGCGATTCAATCTTGCCCTTGTTGACGCAGGTTATAAACGTTATGACTTTATTATTGGTGTATCCGACAAATCCGCCCGTCGTATGCGCCGCCGTGACGGAGGCTTCGTTCGTGCAGTTGAAAAATTTCAAATTGCCCATCGGCTTGCCGACGTACGCCGCGGCGTTTATTCCGCTGGTCTTGACCGAGCCCGTTATCGTCAGATTCTTGAAGGTTGCGCCCGCCGCGCCGGGGAACAGTCCCATGCCCTCCTGCGCGTTGTCAATCGCTATTTTTATCGTGTGTCCGTCGCCGTCGAACGTGCCCCTGAAGCCGTTATCAAGCGTACCCGCAAGCTCGCTTGCAAGCACCTTGCCGTTGGCGTTGGTGCTCGTGTCGTTTGTGAGGTCTGTCGCCAGCTTGACCGTCTTGCCGCTGTAGTTGTTTTTGCCGTTTCTCACAGCGGTGGCGAAAGTATTCCACTGCTTTTTGTTTGTGATGATATACGGCGTCTCGTCGTCGCCTAAAGTAAACTTTTTGTCATAGGAGCCTACAAGAACTTTTTTGCTGCCGTTTTGATAGTATGCGTCTGCGACTACCCCCGTTATATAACCATTTTCATGAGACGGCTCACTAGGAATGATGACGGTGTATGCCTTGTCCAATGAAGCAGGCGCGCGATACGCTTCCGCCGCAATTGCCTTTAAGTCGTCTCCGTCATTATACGGCTTGACGTCCTTGAACTCGATATCCACGACGCATATGGAGAAGTTGTTGCTTGCCGCCATATCCAGACGGTAATACAGATTGCCGCTTCTGTTTGCAAGCACCTCAAAGGTGTTGTTTGTAGACCTGTCGTTGCCGCTTGCGTCATAAAACACAAGCTGTTTATTTTTAAGATTGTTGTTGCCGCTTGGCACCAACGTGCGCAACGACAGCTTGCCGACCGTCGTCTTATTTATGCTCTCCGACGTCGCGCCGGGAGAGATAGTCACGCCCGAGCCCAACAAGCCCGTCATACGGGCGTATTCGTAAAAGTTGAGCATCGATGGCACTATTCTGCTGTCGATAACGACGTATTTCCCGTTTGAATTTGCGCTGACGGTGGAGAATGTCGGCGTGGTCGCTATGTAGATCGCCCAGGAAGCGGATATCGTCGCGCCCGCGCTCATTCTGCCGACCAAGCCGCCCTTCGTCGCGGTGACGTTGTCGTCAAACAGGAAGCCGCGCGTGAGGCTGCCCATGATTGTGCCGCCGTCCAGCATGCCCACAAGACCGCCTATGCTATCGCCGCCCTTGAACGCGTCCGTCGTGGGACTGCTCTTCGTATAGCCGCCCGTCGCGAAGCTGCCCGTGATAGTGCCGCCCGCCATGTAGCCGAACAAGCCGCCCGCATAACTGCCGTTTGCGTTTGCGTCCGTGCTCGACGTGCCTTTTGCAATGATGACCATGCGGCTGACGACGTGAGACAGCTCGTGCGAGGAGGAAGACAGCCAGCCCGCTATGCCGCCCACGTAATTGCGCCCCGTTATATTGCCTGTGGTTGCCGTCGCGTCGATACTGTCGCCGTTGCCGTTGAAAACGGACAGATACGTGCTCGGCATTGTAAGCGTGACGCCCGTGTTGGACACAACCTCTTTGTTGACGAACGCAAGCAATGCGCCCTCGCCGACATAGCCGATAAGACCGCCCACATAGTCGCCCGTGCCCGTTATGGGCTGCAAATTGAACAGCTTGCCGCCGCCTACGCCGTCCGCGGGAGCGTATCTCAATATCTTGGAGCCCGCAACGGTCGCCGTCGCGTCGTATTTGCCGTATTGAAGCAATGCGTTGAGCGCAGGGTCGGCATTCGCGCCCGTGAGCCCGTTGTAATTCACTCTGCCCAGCGCGCCGAAGACGCCGCCGACATAGCCGCCCGCCTTTATAATGCTGTTGTTGTACAGCTGCACGGTGTTGCCCATGCGCGTGGCGTCCGACGACGCGTACGCGCCTGCCGACGACGCGACGAAGCCTACGATTGAACCCACGAAATCGCCGCCTATCGTAGTCTCCTCCATGCTCTCGCTCCAGCGCAGCTCGTGCGCCACGCCGCCTATATCGTCGCCGTTGTTTGAAATCTGTCTTGCGCTTTCAATGGTCGCGTTCTCGCCCAACACGCCCACCAGACTGCCGAAGAAGCTCGTCTTGTGAGAGGTTTTGCCCGCAAAGGTAAATGGCGTGTGCTCTTCGCTCACCCAGTCGTGCAG